>JALZFN010000039.1 GCA_030861545.1 Thermoproteota archaeon
CAGAGCCCGTTCCGCCCGCAAGAACTGTTATCATTAAAATAGTATCCTATGTACGAGTAGCGCGTTTTATTATATCTGCCGGCAGGAGCCTTCAGATAAGATGACAGACGAGATAAATTTCTGCCTCGGTTGGCCCGTCTGAACTTCAGCCAACCATTTAGTGTTTCTAAACGATAATACTAGTCAATAGATAGCTGATATGTCTTATAACTAACTTTCAGCTGCTCTTACACAGATAGAGAGAAGGTATTCAAGCATGAATTATTATAATTATTATTGATTTGATCGATTTTGTTACCATTATTATTATTATTATTATTGAAGCTGCTATAGACATAAAGAGATGGGAAACTTTTATCTAGTCTTGTACTAACATAGACCGCTACTAGTACTACCTTACCACGACTAACAGACGCACACACACAACGAAATCAGGAGAAGCCCCCAGCGCAAATTGACCCATGTATGATTGGAGCATTCACATGGGCCTCGCCGAGGATGCCGATTACGCTGCGGGGCTTCTCCGGTTCTCGGGAGAAAAAATTTGATTTAAGGCCTATGGAACCTTTTTCCGAACCGCCAACCGAAATGCTCTTTTACCCTCCCTCTTTCCCTCCCCGTCCTTTCAGTGGTAGCCTAGTTATACCATCAAATAATGTTGTATCGCCTTGTTTATTGTTCTTCTTCATCTACCGGCGGTAGAAAATTGATAGAGTGTCATCGCAATGGGTATGAGTTGGAGATGTTTTTCTTTACTATAGTCCCACACTCGTCTTGCCGACGATTTTTTCTCCTTAGGAATGTTCAGGTTGTCTTCAATCTCCTTTATGACATTCTCAGCATTGTTTCTTCTTGGTGGCAATGCTTAATATCCTGAGAAGTAGTAGTCGGCATTATTGTTCTTCTTAGTGGGTTTGTGATCCAAAGTGATTATTATCATTTTCACTGAGAATGATAATTAGTCCTTACACGTCTATAATTTGTAATTATGGACGCGGTGGATGGACATCTTGTCTTCCTTGTCATTTCCTTGTCTCTGATCGGTGGAATCAACTGTGAATTGACATAAAAAAATATCTCCGCGAGAGAACTAAAATCAAAAAGGTTCTAACGCTGGAGTATACTACGCATAATAGAATCCAAAAGCCAATTGAAATTAAGTTGTGACAGGGGAGAGATTATACGATAAGAGATCCGTATTACTAATGACTAGTCAACAACTCAAAGATAAAAGATTATAAACGAGGCACAGACAAGTTTCTGTGTGAAGTATTTCAATATAGGACTTTATGGAATACTTACAGCACTTTTAATTTCAAGTTTTGTTTATCAGTCATATGCAGCAGACCTGACAGCGACTCTGGTTCCTGAGCGGGACAGGTCTCAAGCTTCCTATAGGGGAGTCCGGACGATCACGTTAGGCTATCCTGCAGGCAGTCCTATAGCACAGGAGCTTGATGGCAAGAACGAGCGCATAGAATTCACGCTAAATGGCACTGGTACTGGTCAGAATGACACCGGTATGAGCGGCCTGATCACTGCATTAAACAGAGCTTTTGTTCAAGCCGGTAGCCCGGTTCAGGCTTCGGAAGCTGATCTATCGTATACAGGCGCGATAAGGGGAGGTCCCACTAGCACGGTGATATCTTACAGAGTTGACATCAATCCTACGTTAGAAAAATTTGTGCTCCAAACGGGAGGAGGTGGCCAAACCGGCCATCTAGTCGACCTCGAGTGGAGAGGCATCACGGTAAACGAACCAGTCGTTGTCAACGCGCCAGACGTTGGCCCAATCAACGTCAATTATCCAATTGGTCTGTTGCAGGCGCTGCATCCAACACTTGCGCAGCAATTGGACAGTAGTCAAGCTAAAGCAGTTTTGGAGCAACCTATCCTAAACTTTCAAGACTTTAAGGCTCCTATGTCCTCATGGCACCGGCTATTCGATCCAGTAGGAGCCTACGGCGGTAGCGTAAATTTGACTGGAACCGAGGGAGCAAAGGCATTGTCAGTCTATTCCCTTGGTGAGAGCAGCCTTAGGGAAGGATCCCATGCAACTGAAGAACAGGACGTAGCTGCAACCGTTGACGGCGTACAGGTGAACGTGCACTCTGCAACCCCTCCTCCAAGCGGGCAAATTCAGATAGCAGGATATGCAAACCATCAAGAATCAGGGGGATTATGGTATGCAACGGTAACGTCGGAGGCCCCAGAAGGAGCACAGACATCAAGTGGAGGATTTCCTATTCAAGTGCTTCTAGTACTTGGTGGAATGATGGGAGCAATAGCCATATTCATACTGATTAAGGCCAGGAAGTAATGTAATGAGCCGCCGACCCAACTGCGACCTAATTCTAATTTTCAACCCTCTCATAAT
>JALZFN010000045.1 GCA_030861545.1 Thermoproteota archaeon
ATGTTTAGTCATAATATCCATGACGTTGGATTCTTCCTCCTATTTTGATTTCCCTTTCTATTAAAAAACTATATTCATATGCAGTCATAAAAGTTACGGCAGAATGATGCCTAATAGAATTTCTACATAGCGCTATTTGGTCTAGAAAAACTATTGTAAGTTCTTTAAGCTATAACATGCAAATGTCAAATAGAATGTGAGTTACTCCACATCTCTTCATACAGTTTGAGCATTGCCTCGCCAATTTGGCTGTCCTTCACTAGTATCCCTGCAGTGAATCTACCTGGACTGTAAGAATCAACTAATTCGATTCCTACTTCTTTCCTGTCAAATATTATTAGACCAAAAGGAATTTGTCCTATTCTCCGTTCTATTTTCACACCGCTATGATACCAGGGATTTTCGACAACTTTCATACGTTCTTCAGTATGTTTATCAATAAGAGGTACTGACTCGTTTTTCTGAATATCTGGATAGTAAACTCTGCGATATTCGGATATCAACTTCTCATCTACCAATATCCGTACTTTTACACCAAGTTTTATGCTGTCGATAAGCGATACAATGAGCTCATCGAAGGAGATTCTTGTAGCTATCAAAATTTCATTATTAGCTAATTCAATCCTTTCACGAATCATCTTAACTATATCCGCAGGCGAATTGATCATGCTCGCTCCGGCAGACATGGGAAAGAGATTGTTGTCCTTAGTAATCTGCTCGATTAGTTTTCTTATTTCATCATCTGAGAACTGGCCAGTCTTTTTCAAAAAATCTATCGCCCTTAAGTCTCTTTGATGCCTAGACAGTTGAACAACTTGCCGAACAACTTGTTCATACAAAAAACTACCTGAAATAGTATGACGATAGATGCCGTCCCTTTTTTCTAAAAGACCTAGCATTTTTAATTTGTGTAATGCCTTATAATACTGGTTCTTTGACATTCCAAGTTTCTCTAAAAGAAAAAGAGTCAGCACAAAACCTCTCTCTGCGTATACAAATAGCTTGAAAATATCAGGCGAGCTAAGAACTGCTAAGATCTGCAGAGCATCAGAGTATTTCTCTGTAATTCCCGAAATGGAATTCTCACCTAATTATATACTATCTACAGAATATTTAAGGCACACTGGGCATTTTAAAGTACTTTCAGCAGAATTTTTTCCCAAAGAGGGGAACATTTAATGTCATTATCATAATTTAGAGAGCTAATCGTAATCTACACTGTGTGTATATAACTTACTTAGACCCTTATTTAGACCTCCTCTCCAAAGGACTAGCTCGATCCACTTTGCAATAGTGGGCATCACGACAGGAATATTTATTGAGAGTGATATTATAGAGCATTGTCCAGTCACCTTCTACTTATCAAGGAATGCTTCCGGACATAGGCATATCCCTTTTCGGATAGATAGAATCATTAATGCTTAACAATTACATCGCTCCATATCTCTAGCGGCGCTCGGTATGCCAAACATTATCAAATATACTAAGCATAACAAGGTTCGCTTCAGCTCTCTAGAGAATAGAGAAAAGGGTACAAGGTTGTTCATTGAGTTTTTTGATAGCATAAGAATGGAACAAGCAGGAAAACAAATGAAAGGTCATATCATACTTGAAAGTATAACTGACCTACCAGAATCGATCGTCCTGACCTTCTGGGAGACAAAAGAGGATATGGACAAGTTCTACTCGCCGCAGAATAAGTTTCTAGCTAGCTTGGTCGAAAGAGCAAAGCCATTGTTTGAAAAGATGCCCGAAAGAACAGATCATGCTGTCTCAGATTTATCATTGACGATAACCTGACTCATGTCAATAACTGAAATAGATTTTTACCTTTTATCTAGTGTTTTTCGAATTCAGCAACAGCCATTGTTTGGCAGTCTGAATGTCATGCTGTGTCAGCTCGTGGCCACTGTTTTGCCATTCCATGACTACATCAGCATCAGCTTGCTTGAGCAGGCTAGCAAGACTCTCTGCTTCTTGTTTTGTAGCGATAGGATCTTTTAATCCAGATGACATGAATATGCGTTTGTACGACAGATCAGGAATCTTATCTGGAACGAAAGGCACCATAGCACGGAAGAGTATTGCGCCTGACAATGTCCGTGGCCTGAGCAAGAGCATGCTGGCTGCTATGTTTGCACCATTGGAATAGCCTACTGCTATGACTTTACTTGCGTTAAAACTATAGACTGTTGAAGCCATCTCAACAAAGTCGGCAAGCTCATGGGTGCGAAACTTGAGATCGTCGACATCAAAGACGCCTTCGGCAACCCTACTAAAAAAGCGCGGTATTCTGCCTCCTTCCAGTATCTTGCCGCGAGGACTTAGTAATGCAGCACTCGGGTCAAGCTCACGTCCTAGCGGCAGTAGATCATCTTCATTTCCTCCGGTGCCATGCAAGAGAAGCAGGGTTACTCGCGCTTTATCTTTGCCGGCTCCAGAGGGAATAAAGCGGTGCGTAAAATCTAGCTGCTGTGTATTATTGGGCGACGATGATGACGATGATGCTGATGGTCGTGCTGGCGGCGACACTTTGCATATACCTCGCTATTGTTCTATTGCCCTCCCGGGCAGATTTACTGGAGGCAATACTTGCTTTATCTTTTCGCGCATAGGCTCAAGCCACTCTGGTAGTTTTAATTGCTTTCCGAGATCTTCTGGTCGTTCGTCTATAGCAAATCCTGGCGGATCTGTGGCAATTTCAAATAGTATACCACCGGGCTCTCGGAAGTAGACAGAATGAAAGTATGTGCGATCAATTACAGGGGTCGGATTAAGATGTGCTTCATTAACAATTCTCCGACGCAAATCAATTTGATGCTTGTCGTTGGCTGCGCGCCACGCTATATGATGAACCGTGCCTATCCCTACATACCCTCTGGATATATCAGGCTGACATACCAAGTCTACAATTGAGCCTCTTGATCCTATTCTTGCTGAGTCTCCGTCTTCTTTTTCTTCTAGATTGCTATTGTTTTTTACTATTCCAAAGCGGAATCTACCTTCCTTGCTGTCTTTGGCTACAAGTTTGAATCCCATGGTATCAGTCAGAAGTGAAGCAGTGCGCTCATATCCCTCTTCAGATAGAGTGGCTGAATGAAAACCCATGAGGGCGTGTTCTTTAGCAACAGGGCTTTCTTTCCATATGTTATCTGCTTGATGTTGCGGTTGTCGTTGCTGTTGTTCTTTTTGAAAGTCGTCAGAAGGAGGAGAAATGAGCTCAAGCATTAATCCATCAGGATCATAGAACGAAACAAATTCCTCGCTAAAGCGTTTTGAAGGACCAACAAAAGAAATGCCATTACGCTTGAGTCTGTCAACCCAAAAGCTCATCGAACCGCTTGGAATCAGTAAGGATATAGCTGTAACCTGTCCTGTTCCACGATAGCCTTTAGGTGCCTCAGACCAAGGAAAGAAGGTCAGAATAGAGCCAGGGTGCCCCAAGGAGTCTCCATAGTAAAGATGGTATGTGGTAGGATCATCAAAGTTAACTGTCAGTTTAACTAGTCTCATCCCTAGTAGACCAGAGTAAAAGTCAATGTTGCGCTGAGGGTTTCTGGCTATAGCAGTAATGTGATGAATACCAAGAACACCTTCTGATTTCTGAATATTCTTTGCCACATTACCAGCCCCCTAATTGAATTCTCATATATATACACACTGATAGAGCATTTCAAAATTTAAAAAGATTGTATCAATACTAAAATAATAATACATGTGGTTTTTCCAGTACGCTTTGCATAAATGCATAAGTAGCTAGTATTGTTCGTTCATGATTCTGCAATTTTGCAATGATCAGACATATTGTCATATAGCAAGTCTCCGAAACTGAGAAACTATACATTGGTCGTGACATCCTGGCGAAAAATTGCTATCTGATTTAAGTAGTCGCTTATGGGCCAAAAGTGTATTCGTTTTACTCCTGCCTCAACAAGCAAATTTATCTTCTTAAGGCACTCATCAGCCGAGCCGAAAAGAAGCATTCCCTTCAGCTCATCCGGTGAGCGCCCCAGAATAGGAGATAATATTTCTCGAATCATTCTATCCACCCTTGTCTTATCTTCGTCAATATAACCAAACATCGTCATCATCGAATTCTCAAAAGATTCTATGTCTTTACCAAGACCTTTCCTGTATGCTAACAAAATATTCCACTTTTCCTTGAATTTGTCTGGCGTGATATTATATGCTGATGCCATCCAGCCGTCGCCGTATTTGGCTACTCGCTTTAGCGCTGCCTCTGAGCCCCAACTACCAATGTGAAGAGGAGGGCGCGGCCTTTGGAATGGCTCAGGTTCAAGAGAAAGGCCTTTGAAATTGTAAAACCGTCCGCCGAAGTCTTTTCTTTTTTTCGTTGATGAGCTGCTATCAATTAGCAAAGACAATGCCTCCAATGCTTCATTAAATCTGCTCCATCTTTCTTCAAATGCAATCCCGCAGGCCTCATAATCGCCTCTATTAGAACCCGGGCCAACTCCTGCTATTAGTCTGCCTGCTGACAAAATGTCTATAGCTACTAAGGCCTTTGCACAGATGATTGGGTTTCTTACAACAATATTCAAGACTGAAGTTGCCAGGTTTATTCTATGAGTCGATGATGCAACTGCAGATAGTGCACTGATGGCATCTAGCCAGCTAGTCTGAAAGACAATATGATCATTTACACTCAAAGAATCAAAACCTAATTCCTCTGATTTTTTTGCAAAAGAGAGTATTTGATCTTTAGATGGATTGCATGTGTTAAATCCAATAACAGGCAGATGCACCCCAAACTTGACCTTACTCATGTAAGTATTGATGTACTGAATACTACTAATAAGATCTATCAAGCTCGATAGTTGGTCATCAGTCCTGAAGATTGATAGTATGGTTCTTGTGTCTTAGTTGTTAAGAGAGTTGCAGCGGTTGAAAACAATAATACCATTCTGCCTATACAATGTAAAAAATCTTATTGCAATGCCTAGCTGATATACTCTATATATCACCCCAGCATGAATTGGAGAAAGATAATACCCAAGTTTATTTGAAGTGATCATATTTGGCAAGAAGATGTGGTTGAAAAGGATTTGAACTGCCAGAACGTAACAATGATGACATCGGAATAGTTGTGGATTCGATGTGGTGGTTTCGAGGAGCCGCTCTGAAGAAAATGAGATGAATGATCTCACCAAGGGTAAAAATAAAAGAAGAAAGTAGCAAATGCGTGTCTACTCTCTTGATAGCTGCAACTGCGACTGGTTAGCGGGTCGGGAAAGGGATAAGGCGGGTCTGGCAGTTTTAGATAAAAACTTCATTTGAATCCTAAATCAAAATTTTCGTTTTAGTATCTGAATTATCATATAACTCCAATGAAGAGATAATTGATGGCTTGCTAATCTCCAGAGTGGTAGTAGCTGCTTGGCAATTCCCTAGACGGTGAAGAGGTTACAATAAATAACTCCTGACAAGTCTCAAATTGCCAAGGGTTGGTTAATGAAGATGGTGTGTACATACTTTAGTATCTACACCTAAAATGCTGTATTGGAATAGCTGCTGAACTTTACGAGAAGATAGAAGAGGTTATGAAAGTACATAACTCTAACATCATGATCATCATCTTGATCGACCTTTCAGTTAGGTGAAGTCAAAAGAAGGCAAGTCCCTTTGGATATGATGGCAGCAAAATCTTCGATATCTACATAAAAGCTACTACTGGACAAACCTATCTGGACTAAGAAGCACTATTTTGGCGTAATGACGACATGATATACAGATCTGAGAAAGCGTTTACTTTGAGTCAAAGATAATTTAGAGAACAGTTATAG
>JALZFN010000088.1 GCA_030861545.1 Thermoproteota archaeon
ATATATCAACGTAGGATCACAAATTATTATTCTCAGTTATGACAATGATTACGTTCAAATAAAAAGCTGAGAAGAATAAATGAAAAATTCTAAGACTTCAGCAAGAAGTATGCAGAAATAGTGACCAACATATGTATCCGATCTCAGATTCACTTTACAAGAGTTCCTATATTAGATGTTCAAATATATAGCCAACAGATTCCTTAAGAACCGTGGAAACCGTCAAGAAAAAAAATTTATAGAAAAATAGTTCCTGTATCAGAATTTCTGTATTATAACGATCTACTGTTTTTACCTTAAACACTATTATGGCTTTTTGGTATCTTTGTACCTGAACTTGTCTAGCTTGATCAGCTGATGGTATGATCCAAACTGTGAGCTCTCGATGTCGTCCAGCATCGAGTCCTGATCCTCGTTTTCATCAGCAAACGTCTTCAGTACCCTGTAGGTAGTAGAGCGCTGTACTGGTATTCTGCCGGCGGCTCTTATTAACTGGCGGATCTCTTTTGGTCTCAAAAGCTGACCATATTGTGCACCAGCAGCTGTCGATATACTCTCATTTATCAGAGTGCCGCCAAAGTCATTTACCCCAGCTGCAAGCAATAATTGTGACATCCTCGGCCCTTCCTTAACCCATGACACCTGTATGTTAGGTATGTGATTGTTCAGCATTATCCTTGCCACAGCGTGCATCTTGAAGACTTCATTACCATCTGCTCCTGGCCTGATTCCAGCCACGGTCTTGTTGCTATACATTGGCGCCTCAGTATGGACAAAACTTAGCGGCACAAATTCTGTAAAGCCATGAGTTTCCTCTTGGATCCTGCGCAAAAGGGCAATGTGCTCTGCTTTGTGACGAGATGTTTCAACGTGGCCGTACATTATAGTTGAAGTAGTGGGTATTCCAAGAGCATGCGCCTCCTTGATGACCGCCACCCATTCTTGCACCGAAATCCTGCCTGGTGATATCATATCCCTCAGACTCTGGTCGAGGATCTCTGCAGCAGTGCCTGGCAGGCTTCCTACACCCGCCTCCTTTAGCATTTTAAGGTATTCTGGCATGGGCATTTCAGATCTTACTGCTCCATACATCACTTCTTCAGGTGAAAAAGCGTGGATGTGCATGTCTGGCAGTTCTTTCTTGACTGCCTTGCAAATGTCAATGTAGACGTGCCCATCCATCTTGGGCGGAAGTCCTGCCTGTATACACACTTCCGTGGCTCCAAGCCTTGCGGCTTCCTGTGCCCTTCTCACAATCTCCTCAGTTGGAAGAAAGTAGCCTTCTTCTTCGCGAAAGTCCCTACTAAAAGCGCAGAAGCCGCACTGCTTGATGCAAACATTTGTAAAATTAATATTTCTATTGACTATGTATGTTGCATAATCGCCTACAGTCCTTTTGCGGAGCTCATCTGCCACCATCATTGTAAGGTTCATTTCAAGACCAGTAGAGTCAAAGAGCTTGACAGCCTCATCTACTGAAATATCTTTACCGCTCAGTGCCTTATCAAGAGCGGAAGCCGCCTCAGAATCGGCGCTTTTAAGAAGCGAATCAATCATTGACATAATAGTCCTCCTTTACCAATCCCGAACTGTCAGCAATCAAGCTTGCATACATTTGCAGCCGCTCCGATGTAATAAATCCACCTTTGAGAAATTCCGGATAGACTGGAAGGCGTGCTCTTAGCTTGTAGCCATTGTTCTCAGTCACCTTTTTTACTAGACCAATTGAAGGCCAAGGAAACTCTGGATTGACGTAGTCAATAGTAACTGGCGATATTCCACCCCAGTCATTTATGCCAGCAGCGATGTATCTGCCAAAGATATCTGGGTTCAAGTTTGGTGGCACCTGGATATTCATTTCTGGCATCACGATCCTTGCCATTGCAACTGATCGAAGAAAATATTCCTGTGGCGCTGGGGGAAATTGGGCCATACCGGTGCCCGCCTTTGGAGCAAAGTTCTGCATTATAACTTCCTGTATGTGGCCATACTCTTCTTGCAATTTCTTGATCACAAACAGCGAATCGACTAGCTCTTGTTGTTCTTCACCTATACCTATCAGCAGACCAGTAGTTATAGGCATTCGGAGCTCACCGGCACTCTTAAGCGTCTTCATTCTTAGTTTTGGGTTCTTGCTTGGTGCATATTCATGTGCCATGCCCTTTTCCATCATCCGCTCACTTGAGGTTTCAAGCATCAATCCAAGGCTTACATTTGTACTTTGCAGCATAGACATTTCTTTTTTGGTCAAGCTGCCAGCGTTTGTGTGCGGAAGCAATCCGGTTTTTTCAAGAACCTGTTCACTTATGCGCGATATGTATTCAACAGTTGAGGAATACCCTAGTGAATGAAGCCATGTTCTTGCCTGCTCGTATTCTTGCTCTGGGCGCTCACCTGTTACAAACAAGGCTTCCGTGCAACGAAAACTGCTACCAGCCTGTGCTATCGCAAGGACCTGATCAGGGTTCAGCATCGAAAGCAGCGAGTTGCCTGGCTCCTTTTTGTAGGTACAGTAGGTGCAACTGTCACGACAGAGATTTACAAGATTGATGAATACTTTTCTTGAATATGTGATTACTGCAGGCTTTGTCCTATCCCTTATCTTGCTAGCAGCCATAATCAGCATGTCAGTCGGGCATTCTGCCATCAATTGATTTGCTTCACTTTTCGTCACTCCAGATTCCACGGCCTGGTGAAGCATCTCAGAGACAGTATGATTTATGAGCAAATCCGGTAGTAATGGAAAGTTGTACATTACTAATAAACAATTTTACCACTAAGAGGGCTCTTGCTGGCTAGGCCTAGCCCCTAGAGTTGCCATAACTTCCATTCTCTGACCTTCGCGCAGAATCGTTAGTTTCAGCCTCTCACCGACAGATTTTTCCTTTTCCACATAGGCCAAGATGTCGTCAATCTTTCTTACTGTCTTATTATCCACGGCGATTATCACGTCGCCGCCAACTCTGATTTGCAATCCATCAACGATCGCATCCTCCTTACCTCTCTGGATTCCGGCTTGTTCTGCAGGGCTTCCGGCTACTACTTCTGTGACCAAAAAGCCACGGGGTTCGTCAAGGCCAAGGAGGTTAGCTATGCCAGGCGTCATGTCCTGG
>JALZFN010000090.1 GCA_030861545.1 Thermoproteota archaeon
AGGCTCTCCAAGGTGCGGCAAAAGTATTCCAGCTTTCATATGTATACTAAGGAAGGTACTCGACTTAGTATTAAAAGAGTTTAAGAAAATGGTTGTAATCATTTGCGGTTATTTGTTATTGAGGCTTCAATGGCCCAAATATCCTAAAGACTAGGGGAGCCCTTGCTAGCTTGACAATGTCGTGATGCTGCATAATCATAGTTCTCTATTATGTTCGCTTTTTCTTCTTTTCCGGTATCATTCGATAACCCGAGTATTTTTTTCCTATGATAGATCCGGTAGTATGAGAAATAATTCTTAGATATTTTGCCGAGCGTATCCCGTTGTATCATGTCATCTCCAACACCGTCATCAGGAGGCAGAGGGACCAATACTCCTACGTTGAGAGTAGCCGAGACAAGCTCGCGAGACGTAGGAAGAAGAATTGGAAGAGTGGATCCAAAAGTGGCCAGAGAACTTGGTCTATCCACAGGAGACGCAATTGAAATATCTGCAGGAAATAAGAAGAAAACAACCATCCTCTCTTGGCCTGCATATCAAGAAGATTATGGAAAGGGGCTTATACGTATAGACGGCTATACACGCAATAAACTTGGAGTTGGCATCAATGATACTGTAGAGATTAAAAAGGTCCAAACAAAAGAGGCACAGAAAATTACGCTTTCGCCTACGGAACCTCTGCGTATAATGGGTGCTGAGCAGTATCTTGCTAGTTTTCTAGACGGCCAGCTTGTAACAAAAGGTGATACTATCCCATTGAGCGTAATGGGACAGCGCATTGACCTTGTTGTAACATCAACAACACCCAGCGGTCCTCTAATAATTTCTCCTAATACGGAAGTAACGGTATCTGAAGAAACAGCACAAGCAGTAGAGGCAGCAAAAGGCGAAGGAGGTATACCGTCCATTACTTACGAGGACATTGGCGGATTGAGAAATGAAGTTACAAAGGTCCAGGAGATGATTGAACTTCCACTAAGGCATCCCGAACTATTTAGAAGACTTGGAGTGGAAGCGCCCAAAGGAGTCATACTCCATGGTCCACCCGGAACGGGGAAGACTTTGTTAGCAAAGGCCGTGGCAAATGAAACTAATGCCAATTTTTACAGCATCGGTGGACCGGAAATCATGAGCAAATTCTACGGCGAAAGTGAAGAGAGGTTAAGAAACATATTTCAAGAAGCTCAAAAGAACGCTCCATCGATAATATTCATTGATGAACTTGATTCAATCGCTCCGAAGCGCGAAGAAGTGTCAGGGGAAGTTGAAAGAAGAATCGTAGCCCAGCTTTTATCGCTTATGGATGGCCTTACTGCAAGAGGTAAAGTTGTAGTTATTGGTGCCACCAACAGGGTAAATGCAATAGATCCAGCTCTGAGACGACCGGGTAGATTTGATAGGGAAATTGAAATTGGTGTTCCTGACAGAAATGGCCGGCTAGACATTTTGCAGATTCATACACGGGGTATGCCACTGGCTGATGACGTAAACCTCGAGAGGCTAGCCGATATTTCCCATGGATTTGTAGGTGCTGACTTGCAGGCATTAGCAAAAGAAGCTGCAATACGTGCTCTAAGACGAATTTTGCCAGAAATTGACCTTTCAGCTGAAAGTATTCCTGGTGAGATTCTCAACAAGATCATAGTCAAGATGCAAGATTTTCTGGATGTCATAAAGGAAATGGAGCCGTCTGCCATGAGAGAAGTCTTTGTCGAAGTTCCCGATGTCAAGTGGGACGATATTGGCGGATTAAAAGATGTAAAGCAAGAGCTTATGGAAGCTGTAGAATGGCCACTAAAGTACCAAGGGGTCTTTGCCTATGCTGATGCCACACCGCCAAAGGGGATTCTCTTGTATGGTCCACCCGGTACAGGCAAGACTTTGTTAGCAAAGGCTGCAGCAAATGAAAGTGAAGCTAACTTCATCAGCGTTAAAGGTCCTGAATTATTATCAAAATGGGTAGGAGAATCAGAAAAGGGTGTACGAGAGATTTTTAGAAAAGCAAGGCAGGCCGCTCCATGCATCATATTCTTCGATGAAATAGATGCCATTGCTCCAACAAGGGGTGGAGATTTTGGCGACTCGCATGTCACTGAGCGCGTCATAAGCCAGATGCTAACAGAGCTAGATGGACTAGAGATATTGACAAATATTGTTGTGATTGCTGCTACAAATAGACCTGATATTATAGATACGGCATTACTACGACCTGGCAGGTTTGACAGATTATTGTACATTCCGCCCCCTGATGAACAATCAAGGATACAGATATTGAAAATTCATACAAAGAAGAAGCCACTAGCTGAAGATGTAAAGCTTGAAGAACTGGCAAAGCAAATGGAAGGCTATACTGGAGCAGACATTGCAGCAGTAGCTTCTGCAGCGGTCATGCTAGCATTGAGGGCGCATATATCAAAATATGAAGACCCAAAGAAAGCCGAGGAAAAGGCCAAGGATCTAAAAATTGGAATGCAGAATTTTAGGGATGCAATGAAAAAGATCAGACCGCTTTCTACAAAGGAACTTGAAAGGTACAGAAACATAGCCGAGCAGTTTGATATGCCCTCTCGGCCCTCTATCTCTACAGGATCTGTAGGATCTGCAATTGCCTAGATTGATCTCTCTGTGTGTGCGTCTCTGAATATGTTTAAGATGGCTTGAAAAAATCATATAATAATATCCTCATGCCAGAAAAAATTAAGGGACTACAACCGTTGCAAATTGGCTGATTTGTTGCACGGTTTCAAAGCGATGATCTTGTAAGTGCTCTCGTACATCTCTGTATTAAGTAGTAGTCCTTAAAAATAGCTGCAACCTCGCAAGCGGTTGATTTTTTTTATTATTCTTATATTGGGGATTGATCAATACAACACAGAGTAGTAGAGAGAGAAAAAAAAATTGTTACAGTTTGCCGGCGAGAAATACATCAATCTGGAAACCTACAGAAAGAACGGACAAGGAGTCAGGACTCCTGTTTGGTTTATCGAAGATGATGATGGCATACTCTATGTCCGGACTTCCGACGACTCGGGCAAGTATAAACGCATACGCAATAATCCCTCAGTGCAATTAGCTCCATGCGATATTCGCGGAGGCATAAAAGGTAATTGGGTAAAAGGAGAAGCAAGAATAACCAGCGAAGAAGAGAAGCTGAAAGCGCTCAAAATGCTAGAGAAAAAGTACGGAATGATGTACAAGATGACACGAATGTTTACATCAAGCAAAAATTATGTGGTAATTGCCATACGCGTCGCATAAAAACTGTACAGGGAATGTTTTACTTTTCCTTTGCTGCGGATGATTCTCTAATGCAGGCGCACAGTGTGTGAATTGCACGACACAAGAGCCCCTTCTGGTTAAGGGACGATCACAGTAAAAAGTAAGTCCAGAATGTACACAAAAAAATAATTGTGCTACACTTTGATCGTTAGTAGACGTGCAGCTTTATGAATAGTAAATATTCAAGCAAATTATCCATATTGTTATACAACAACGTTCAAACATGTATTTCTCAATGAGAAGCTATATGAAGACTTCTTGCAGGTCATGCGGACGATACCTTACACCAGTTCTGCATTGTAGTGTCTGCATGGAGTCCATTTCATGGATCTGCAATGACTGTGAAAGGTCGGAGGACGTGACGCACCACCATCACTACCACACAACTATTGCACAGAATGCGAATAGAAAAGGAGAAAGTTGTTGACATATAGTGGAAAGGAGAAAATGCAAAGCCCATAATTAGACACAAGGGCAAATAATTTTCACATATGTATGCCAATAAAATATGGTGAACGCGCTAGATCTGCCTTGATCTTTTGCGCGCTGCTTCCATGCGCGGATCTTTTTCCGGATATGGTTCGGGTCTTGGCTCTTCGCCTAGCTGACCTGCTGTGGCATCGTTTAGCGCCTGATCGCGCTTAAATGGGTTCTTCCGCTCCGTGCTCATATATACATCGTCTCTCTATTAATAATTAGGCATCAATTGCTAATATGGCTTTACTAAAAATTCAATAACACCGCCTTGTAACAACTAATCATGGATCTTAACAAGCTCTGTGAGCGGGTGTTTGCGTTAAACGATGACATCCGATATGCTGGTGTGATCGATAGTACCGGCATGCTAATTGCTGGCGGCATGCGCGGAGGTATTGACTCAATAGTGAATGAGACTGAGGAAGAATTATTTCTCACACATACTGCATTGCGCAAATCAATGAGGGAGCGCTTTGACGCATCTATGGGAAGGGCAAGGTTCGCCTACGTCGAGCGCGAAAAGATGTCGATACTTACATTTTACATGGTGGACAAGATGCTATTAGTCACACTTGAGCCAAACGTGGACTCACACACTGCAATAGACATTGCTGACGATACGCTTGAGCTACTAGATGGGCAAGCAAAAACTTCTATAACTTGAGCAGAATCTTGCCAGCATGCAGCCCAGCCTCCATCTTCTTTTGAGCATCTTTTGTATTGCGCAACGGAAAAACAGAATCTACGATAGGTCGGATCTTTTTTCTCATCACAAAATTTATCAGCTGCTGTAGTTGCGCCCTCGTGCCCAAAAGATATCCAATCATGACTATCTGCTTGGTGTAAAATTCCCTGATAGGTATTGTCGCTTCATTGCCTGATGTCGTGCCGCATACAGCCATTCTGCCACCTTGGCGAAGAGCTGCGATGCTCACAGGCCAAGTTGCCGCTCCTACGTGATCAATTACAATGTCAACACCGGCTGGAACAATTTCCTTTACTTTCCCAACAATGTCTTGCCTTGTTCTGTCGATGATATAATCGGCGCCAAGCTTTTCTGCAAAGTCATGCTTAGAATTACTAGATACTGTAGTTATCACTGTTGCCCCAAGCGCCTTTGCAAGCTGGATGGTTGCCATTCCCACTCCACTTGACGCACCATAAACTAGGATCGTCTTTCCTCTATTGACACCATTTGTTTGCAACATATTCCAAGCGGTAAGGTACGACACTGCAAGAGTGGCTGCTACCTCACTCTTTAGTCCGTCCGGTAGCCTGATGACATTTTTCTGTGGCACTGCAATGCGCTCTGCATAGCCTCCATTATAGTCGCTTAAGCCTCCAACGATTGCAAATCGACTGCAGAGGTTCTCTTGAGTGTTATTGTTGCTGTTATTTTTTCTTCTTCCTCCTCTTCTTGCTCTTCTACAGTACTGACACTTGCCGCAGGAAATACCTGGGTAGATCATTACCCTCTGCTCCTTAAGAGCACTAGTAGTAGTTCCAACAATATCACAGCCACAGATATGAGGTAGCCTAATCTTTTTGCCTGCTATTCCCTGTCGGGTCCAAATATCAAGATGGTTTAGGCCACAGTATTCAATATCAATGACAACTTCGCTCTTGCCCGCAATAGGATCTGGAAAATCTTCGTGGTACTGTAATACGCCAGCAGACCCATGCTCAAAGAACGCAACAGCTTTCATTTTCCTATTTTATTATTATTATTGTTATTTTACAGTCAGTTTGTGCATTTCCTTTAAGTCTCGACCAAACTGCGCAAGCTCATCTGGCACAGGGATGTCTATTGGGTCTTTGAGTGAGAGTGGTTTACCTGTCTCCTTTGAGATCGTCTCTTTCTTTTTATTCCACACCATGGAGTTAAAGTCGGTAATCTGTTTGGTGTATTTTGTCATTTCAGCGTCCTCTTTCTCATTATCTTCTTCTTCTTGTCTGAACATTGATTGCCGATGGACGCTGATTTCACTCGAGTACATCTTTGTCCAGAGCTCCTCTGCGATAAATGGTATTACTGGGGCGATCAGCAAGAGAATTGTAGAAAAGCACTTGTGTAATGTATAGAGTGCAGATGTTTTGCCTGAGTCATTGTTATTATTATTATTACTGTTGTTATTTGTAACATATGTGCGCCCTTTGACCATCTCGATATAGTGAGCGGCGAAGAGATGCCACGTAAAGTCCCTGATCGCGTTTGCCGGTATGAAAAAGTTGTACTCGCTGTAACCACGTCTGCATTCTTCAACAAGTCGAGCAAGCTCTGCCAGTATCCACCTATCTGATGCCTCTAGCTGTTGTGGAAGAGGTCTTTTCTCTATCACTTCAAATGATGACAGGAATCGGCCTATGTTCCATAGCTTTGAGAGGAACTTTTGCGCCCCTGCAATCCTTTGCTCTGAGCAGCGAAAGTCATAACCAAGATTGGCCTCGCTAGCTGACCAAAAGCGAAACGTGTCAGCTCCATACTTTTGTATTATGGGAAAAGGATCAATGACATTGCCTTTACTTTTGCTCATCTTTTCCCCTTTTTCATCGACACCATAGCCCATTATCCATGCTTCATGCCATGGCAGCTTACCTGTAAGCTGTATACAGCGCAACATTGTGTAGTGGAGCCACGTGCGAATGATATCCTTTGCTTGTGGGCGAATTGCAGTCGGGTAAGCATAATCAAACATCGTCTTGTCCTTACCATACTTGGTCACATAAAGTGGGCTGATGCTTGAGTCCATCCATGTATCAAATGTTCGGTCTTCACCGGTGAATTCAGCAGAGCTGGCACCGCACTTTTCGCATTTTTCAAAAGGTGGTTTGTCCTTCCAAGGCCGGTAGTATTTGCCATCGGCAGGGGCTAGGTTTGGTGCCTTGCAGGCATTGCAATACCAAATCGGGATTTCAGTACCATAGAACCGGCGCCTTGATACAGGCCAGTCTATGTTGATTGAGTCAAGCCACTTGATCAAGATTTGGCGATGCATATCAGGGTAAAATTTCAGCTTAAAAGCAAGCTCCTTTAATTGTGGCACAAACTCCATCTGCTTTACGTAGTAGTCATGAAGAGGAATGATCTCTATTGGAGTCTTGCTTCGCTCACAAAGAGGAGTTCTGTGTCTAATGCTTTCTTCCTTTTCCATCAAATCCATATTCTTCAAATCCTCTATTACCTTGGCTCTTGCCTGATTTACTCGAAGGCCTGCATATCGCTGTCCTGCAGCTGCAGTTGTAAATCCATTCTCATTGAGTGCAACTATTTCCTTAAGCCCCAATTCGCGGAAGAGCTGAACATCATTCTGATCGCCATAACTGCATACCATCACAGCTCCGGAGCCAAATTCTGGTTTGGCGGAGTGGTGTGGTATTATTGAGACTTCTCTGTTGAACAGTGGCAAAATGGCATGTAAGCCGTGCAGGTGCTTATGCCGGTCATCATTGGGATTGACAATGACTGCCTGGCATGCCAAGAGTAGCTCTGGCCTTGTTGATGCAATAATGATGAATGTGTCGTCGTCCTTGTCGCCTGTTTTCTTCTCCTTTATCTTAAATTTCATGTAAACAAGCTTTGTAGGGATCTCCTCGTAAATGATCT
>JALZFN010000118.1 GCA_030861545.1 Thermoproteota archaeon
CAGAGATTCCTCTTGGTGGGACGAAGTCGCTTTAAAGGATATTGAGAAAGCGGGCATCGTATTTTGTTCCGTCGATGCTCCTGCGTTGCCAAATAAGATTTTAGTATCAAATGGTATTACATACCTAAGACTTCATGGTTCTGAAAGTTGGTATACCTATCTATATCCCGAGCAAGCGTTAAATGAAATAGTGTCACGGATAAGATCAATAACAGCAAAAAAGAAGGCGATATATCTTAATAATGATCATGGCATGCTAAAGAACGGGCTCTTTTTGATGGGACATTTCTCGACGCGCACACCCAAAGCGAAGTCATCCTATGCAGATTAGGCCCAGATCATCATAGAAAGAAATAGATAATTTGCACTAATTTTCTAGGGCAGGTGGCTAACCAGCTTTTTTGTATCCTCGATTATTTTCAAGACCTCATCTGCTGGTGTTTCTTTGTCCATTGTGATATAGTAAAAATGCTCCTGACCGGCAATTGTTAAGATTTTAACCTTTTCATTCTCAGTGAACGTGTACTCTGCTCGACCTATTGATTTTTCAAAGCTCTTTCGTAGATGGTTTCTTGTCGCTTCAATAAAGAATTCATTTCTAGCTTCGTCTGGTTTTAGCAGCGGCACCACTCCTTTGCGCAGCCTGCCTGTCAATGTGCGGCCAAACTTGTTCATTATTCCTGCGTAGCGTATACGCAATGAAATCGCTAGAATGTTGTTGCAACTCTGTTTGTATTTCGCAATCTCGGGGTCAGCCTGAGGATTTGACATTACAGATTCTTTTTAAGAGGAGTCTAATAAATGAGCTACTTGGTCGCTAGAAGGCATTCATTGAAAATCTTTCCGAAGCCTTGAGTTGGCGCTTGGCATGATGATAAGCAACCGCGGCCGGGAAAATCTCTGAGTCTTCTTTGTCAATACCCAGCAGTATTTTTAAAAGCCTAGATTATCTGCTTATGAAGAAGTCGCTGTTTCAGCATAGGCTAGTCTTTTACTTTCTATCTAGAGGAGCAAAGTGTGTCGATCCTTCCTAATTTTCAATCAAACTAATGCGCTAGGACTGGTGCATAGTCTTCAGTATTATGACAGTATCCGTGTCAGACACGCCATCTATCTTGCGTATATCATCTATACACTTGTTGATGTCTGGTATCGCTGGAGCTGTAATGATAGCCGCTATATCGTACTGGCCGGTTATTTCATATACTACTTTGACGCCATTGAGCTTCATCAGATAGTTTGACACAGCAGATGTATCTGCTGTTGAAGCTACGGAAATGAGGGTTATCGCACTTGTCTTGTCCCTTGCTGCAAGCTCAATAGTAAAGCGTTTGATTATCCCCCCATCAACGAGATTCTTGACTCTCCGCCGGACTGCCGATTCGGAAAGCCCAACGTCGTGCGCAATGTCGACAAACGCTCTGCGTGAGTCTGCCTGCAAAATGTGGATAATTCTTTCATCGGTTTCATCGATGTCAGATGACATTTCTTCGCTTTTCCTCGTTAGCTAAGACAATGTCCATTATATCAATTGCGCGGGAAACCGTCGTTTTATCCATTACAAGTGGCGGAAGAAGTCTTATGATGTTTTTTCCCGAATAGAGCATTAGCAATCCCTCGCGGATACCGTCAAATAGAATATCTTTGACGTCAAAGCGGATTTCAACGCCTAGCATCATGCCAATCCCCCTCACCTGGCGAATGATCTTGTGCTTTCCCTTTAGCCAGTCAAGTCCTTCCCTAAAGTCCTTGCCCACCTTAGCAGCATTGTCTATGAGTTTATCTTCGACAAGAGATTCTAGCGTGGCTGTTCCCGCTGCACATGCAATGGGGCTTCCAGCAAATGTAGAAGAGTGCTCGCCAATCTTCATTGCATTCATTATCTCCTGCTTGGCCAGAACAAGCCCCATTGGGATTCCGCCGGCTATGCCCTTTGCAAGGCACATGATATCTGGTGTAGTGTCCCAATTCTGGCCAGCCCACATCTTACCCGTTCTGCCAAGACCTGCCTGTATCTCGTCGAATATAAGCACCAAGCGGTGCTTGTTACAAATCTCCCTAATTCTGGGAAGCAGATCATCTGGAGGCACTATGATGCCAGTCTCGCCCTGAATTGGCTCAAGAATTACGGCTCCAGTTGTATCGTCGAGTGCCGCTTCTAGCATAGATGGATCGCTATAGGAAACGAACTTGACGCCATCCATTAGCGGCATAAATGGTTTTCTGTATTTTTCGTTATATGTCACAGAAAGCGCACCAAATGTCTTGCCGTGGTAAGCGCCATTCATTGCTATGACACCATGTTTACCGGTGTACTTTCGGGCAAACTTTAGTGCAGCCTCGACAGATTCTGCACCACTGTTGGTAAAGAATATCTTGGTTAATGATGGCGGTGCTACCGAAGCCATCGTTTCCAAGAATTTAAGCCGAGTATCATTATACATAGACATGTGAGCAGTAATGAGTGAGTCTGCCTGCCTCTTGATCGCATATACCACTCTCTCGTTACAGTGACCAACGAGAGCAACCCCATAGCCGCCCATACAGTCAATGTATTCCTTGCCTGCACTGTCCCATACCTTCGCACCTTTACCCTTTGAAATATTTACGGGGAACCTTTGATAAAGGGCTCCTAGGTATTGATCTTCGCTACTCATTTTGGAACCATCACAGTGCAATTTCTGTGTGTCATTGCAGTAGAGAGTGGGTTTTCGACATGGCCAGAAGCAATAATTGCCTCCTGGACTCCCATTTCAAGTGCTTCTATGCATGCAAGCACCTTCTTTTGCATGCCAAATCCTATCTTTGATAACGACGCTTTTGCTTGGTCAAGCGTCATTGAAGTAATAAGTTTCTCATTGAGCATCAGGCCATTTACGTCTGTAACAAAGATAACTTTGTTAGCCTTGACGCTTCCTGCCACATATGCTGCTGCTCTGTCGCCATCTACATTGAGGAAATCAAATTCTTTGCTCAAGGCAATTGGTGAAATCACGGGCACGTAGCCATTGTCAACAAGGTCGTAGATAAGCGCTGGGTTAACTGAATCTATCTTGCCAGTATAGCCGCCCTCTATTATCATCTTTCTTCCTTTTTCATTTAGAATAAGCAACTTCTTCTTCCTCTCTGCGTTTAGTATACCGCCATCTATTCCGGCTATGCCTACTGCATTAATTCCTTGACGCACAAGCATACCCACTATCGTCTTGTTTATCTTCCCGGACATAACCATTGTGTAGATCTCGGCAGTCTCTTTGTCTGTATAACGGCTGCGCACACCACCAGGCGAAATGATGAACCTTTGCTCCTTGCCGAGCTTTGTTGCAATAGAGGTGACTTCCTTGCCTCCCCCATGCACAAAGATAACCTTGTTACCTTCAGCGATTGACTTGATGTCTGCAAGGGCTGAGGAATGAAGCCCGTCTACAACGCTTCCGCCTATCTTGATAACTATCATACCGGTGTCAGTGGAGTGTATCTGAGCCCTTCACTTTCGTCATAACCAAACATCACATTCATGTTCTGGATTGCAGAGCCGGCGGCGCCTTTCATTAGGTTGTCGGACGCAGATAGCGCTACTATTCTCTGATTGTATTCGTCAATGTCAAAGCCTACATCACAGAAGTTTGAGCCCACCACGAATTTCGGGTCAGGAAACTTGTAAAGACCTTTCTTGTCGCGAATCAATCTTACAAATGGCTCGCTTTTGTATGCGTTTCGGTACATTTTCCATAGCTCAAGCTCTTCTATTGGCCGTTCAAGGAATGTGTGGTTAGTAGTCAGGATGCCTCTGACTATGTTGACTGCATGTGGAGTCATGCTCACTCTGATTTGCTTCTTTGCGATTAGCGAAAGCTCTTGCTCTATTTCACCTGTGTGCCTGTGCTTTGCGGGCTTATATGGCCTTACCACACCATAACGCATTGCATGATGCGTACCAGCATTAGCCTTCTGTCCGGCGCCAGAGGATCCGATCTTGCTGTCCACTACAACATGGTCAGTATCAATAAGGTTATTTTCTATCAGCGGCTTCAGTGCAAGAAGTGATGTTACTGCCATGCATCCAGGGCAGGAGACCAACTGAGCCTTCTTGATCTCTTCACGGTGAATCTCCGGAACGCCATAGACTGACTTGCTCAACATTTCAGGGTAGGGGTGCTCCCACCCGTACCACCTGATGTAGTCTTTAGGACTCTTGAGCCTAAAGTCCGCTGACATGTCAATTATCTTCATTCCCCTCTCATATAGATCCTTGACTATTTTGTTTGCTTTGCCATGCGGCACAGCTGTAAAGATAACGTCGCAATTATCTGACAACTTCTCCATATCATGTGGAGAGAAAGTGATGTCGATGAAGCCCTTTAAACTTGGATGGATGCGGTGTACATACTCACCTGCCTTCTGCCGCGATGTCACCATGTTCACCTCAATCTTTGGGTGAGCTACGAGGAGACGCAACAATTCTCCCCCTACATATCCAGAAGCGCCCACTACGCCAACTTTCATTTCTGAAATTCTCCTCTCTTAAAATTCATCTCTTTTGATTTTTCGCTTCGAAAATCCTCATTTATGTTTTTTGGTCAAGGATGACTCCGAATAGGTCAATGGTGACCAGAATAGGTCAATCATTTCTTGTATAGCCCGATAGCATAATCAATCATTGCCTCCGGGATATCAGCATCTGACACGCTTGCAGCCCCCCGGAACTCAACTGTACCATTTACTTCATGTACGACAAGGCCATAATTCTTATCTTCCATCATGTCCACACCTAAGATACCGCCTCCAACTGCTTTTGCAGTTTTTATCGAAAGGTCTTCGACCTCTTTTGTTATGGGCGCGAGCTCAACCTTCCCACCGCGGGCAACATTTGTCCGCCACTCAGATTGAGCAGCATAGCGGTAGATCGCGGTGACAGCTTGGTCGCCTATTACTATGCATCGAATGTCTCTAGGCGGCCTATCAATCATTTCTTGGACATAGTATATACGTGACAGTGGACTGTCATCCTCTTCTCTCATTTCCAATATCATGCTCGCAGTCTCGTTGTCACGGAGAGGAAATATCCCACGTCCCCATGACCCCACTATTGGTTTGAGCACAAGTGGAAAGCCAGTCTTCTTGATGGTTTCCAGCGCAGATTCGGCGCTAAATGCGAACTGTGTCTTTGGTGTTGGGATGTTGTTTTTTGCAAGTGCAATAGATGTCATAAGCTTGTTGCCGCATGTCTCAGTCACCTTAAACCTGTTTATCACATGGAAATCAAGAAATTCAAGGGAAGCCGAGAGATAAAGACCACGGTAATGACTCACAGTCCTTTGCAGTATTATATCGCCTAGCATGAAATCTTTCTTTTTGCTATCAGTGCCAATGGTTATTGACTTTGCATCCACTATCTGCGACTTGATTCCCATACTCTGAGCTTTTTCGTATAGTGCCTTCTCTTCGAAGCGAACCTTGTCATATATGATACACAGCTGGACCATTATTGTCCCCAATCTTCGCCTACTGTCTCTGCCGGCTTCAGCTCCACGCCGTTTTCTGTCTTTGAAGCGATCTCGTACTCGGCTCCGCAGTCTGGGCATGTTATGATTTCGCCCTTGACTGCATCCTCTGGAATACTGATATCAGCCCCACATTCTTGGCATTCAAAGTTTGATTTCATTTTGTACCTCCTATTTGCTTCTTATCCGTAGCTGCCGCTGCAGTCACCGAGTTTGCAATGACAGTCTGCAAGCCCCAAAGCTCAACAAATCCCTTTGCAAGACGTTGGTCAAAAGTCGACCCGGCCGCATATGTTGCCAAGTTATTTTTATATAGAGAATATTTCGATTGCCTGCCAACTACGCGCAGCGATCCCTTTTCCATCTTTAGCCGAACTTTCCCTGTAACTCGATTTTGAGTCGCATCTATAAACCTATCCAAGTCCGTGTGTAGAGGATCATGCCAGAGACCGGAATACGCAAGCCAACTCCATTGATTGTCAACGATTTGCTTGAATGCAAGCTCGTGGCGGGTAAGTACCATTTTCTCTAAGTCTCTGTGAGCTTCGATGAGTGTAATTGCAGCAGGGGCTTCATATACTTCCCTTGATTTAATTCCCACGACGCGGTCTTCAATATGGTCCACAATACCAACTCCGTGCTCTCCAGCCTTACGGTTGGCATATTGAATAAGGTCGACTATAGGAAAGTACTTGTCGTCCACGGCAATTGGGATGCCATCCTCAAATTCGACCTCCATATATCCCGGCTTATCATTTTCAAAATTGATAAATTCAAAAGCCTCTCGTGACGGCTCGAAATCAGAGTCCTCAATATCTCCGCCTTCTATAGCTCTACCCCACAAGTTAAGGTCTATACTATATTTCTTTGCCTCAGCGCTTATTGGTATGTTTTGTTCTTTTGCAAAGGTTATTTCAAGGTCACGTGTCAAGTTTAGGTCGCGTATTGGAGCAATGATCTTAAGATTCGGATTAAGCGCATGCATGGTAACATCGAACCTAATCTGGTCGTTGCCCTTGCCTGTGCAGCCATGTGCGATGGCAATTGCGTCTTCCTTGTTTGCAACTTCAACTGCTTTTGCAGCAATAAGCGGACGCGCAAGCGCAGTTGCAAGTGGATATTTACCTTGATAAAGGCCGTTAGCCTTTATGCTGGGCACTACATAGTCTCGTGCAAACTCTTCGCGCGCATCAAAGTAAACATGTTTTATTGCACCTATTGCCTCTGCCTTCTTTTGTATCTCACCAAAGTCATCCTCTTGACCGCAATCCACCGTGACCGTTACCACATCGAGCTTATGCAATGTCTGAAGATATCTTATACATACAGACGTATCTAGTCCGCCTGAATATGCCAAAACAACTTTGCCATTATTACCCAACTACAGCCGTTTGCCTTTCAAACATTACATTTATATTTTTTGGTCAAGAATGACCTAAATAAAGGTGAGATTGACCAATGTTGGCCAACAGTCAAAAATCTATAACTGAGGCTGTTAGAGGAATTGTTAGCAATGACGTATCGTTCCAGGACTCCTTGCAGCGTGATTACTGTAATATCAGTGCACTTGCTCGTATTATCAAGCCGCAGGTAGACCAGATGGTTGACAAGAACACTAGTATAGAAAGCATCATTACCGCGCTGAAGCGTTCAAGACACGATTATAATATACCAGAGAGACCCATTGCAGGAATATTGGCAGCTAGCACAATAACAGTCAATACAGACGTCGCCAAGCTCTCAGCCAAGAAGAGCAAAAAGACGATTGAGAAGGTCTCAAAAGCAATGATCCGGAATGCTGGCAATTTTATCAGTATATCGGAAAGCATCATGTCTATTACGCTCGTATTTGACGACATGTTACTTCAAGACGTCAAGGCAATGTTTGGTTATGATGATATTCTAGAAATCGGAAACGATCTAGCAGCCATCATTGTGCACAGCCCAGAAGACATCATCAAAACGCCTGGATGCGCTATTGCGTTCTATAACCAACTAGCTAGGAGGCACATAAACATTGAGGACACCGTTAGTTGTTATACAGATACAATAGTACTTGTCCAGATGGAACAGGTGGGAAAAGCATTCAACGCTCTTACTGATTTGATATCAAATTCAAGGAAGATACCCAAGAAAAAGCCACGCTAAAAAGGGTTTTATGTCGTGTGGGATGAGCTACCGCGTGTACCGGCGTTATACACTTGACGAAATCAAGCGCAAGATAATTGATGTTTTGCATAGCGCTGGCGGCACGGGCTTATCTGGTATTGAATTATCTGACAAGACGGGCATCAACAGGGTAACAATGACAAAATACCTAGACGTAATGCATGCAATGGGACTCCTCAAAAAGAAAAGGATAGGTAACGTAAACATATGGTTTGCAGAAATTGGTGTTGGAGATATTGAGTTTCCAATCAACTATATTCAAGTGCAGCAAAAACTGATAGACTCGATTCTATCTGGGGAGGAAGAACATGCGCGAAGAATCCTGGTAAATGTCCTCAGCTCTAACATCGATCAAGTAAGAGTCATTACAGACGTTATAACGCCTGCGGTCAATACTATAGGCGAGTTATACAATAGGGGCAGGCTCCCCAAGACAGAACGGACGTTTCTGCTCAGTCTAACGATGGAGCTAATTGATTTAGTCAAGTTCAATCTTCGGCCTACTGAGTCTAAGGCAAACGCCCACGTTATTTGCGTAGCTGGTTCTCACAATAGAATTCACGTAGCTAAAGGCGCTGCTGTTGCTTTATTGTCTCGTGGCTGGGATTCGTCATATATTGGCGACATTGAGGAGCAGATTGACCCTTTCTTTGATATCGATTTTCAACGCTACGTGTCACGTTCCTGGGATAACAAGCGCGGCCTTATGCTTCTATGCATATTTTCATCAGGTGAAGGATCATTGCGATTCCTATTGTCTACTTCCAAAGCTTTGAAGGGCAGACTCAAAGGTCAGCTCCTCATCGCAGCAAATACAACGGAAGAGCTAAAGCCCATAGCAGAAGAGGGCGCAGATTATGTGGCCAAGGATCTGCTATCTTTGGTTGAATGGTCTGAACGCGAATACAACAATAGTCCCAGCTACGGCTAGGCCTGCTGGAGCGGGATCGGTGTTGTTATTGGTGGGGCCTCTGGCACTATCGCCTGTATTACAAGACTGATTAATACCCCAATTACTGCAAAGACTATGACTGCAAGGAAAGCAATGCCAAGTGCCCTAACCCATCCAGTGTCAAACCCCTTTTTGAACACCCAAATCCAAGCTATGAAGGCGACGATGAACGCTATTATAACAGGCAAGGTCAGGTTTCCAATTGCGGCTGTCAGCAATGTAGCTGAAATGAAAAAGACTATAGCATAAATTATAGGGCCAACAGCTGTCACCAGCATGGCGCGTGTGAACTTTGCTCTTCCCAGCGTAAAGAGCTTGGCTGCTATCCAGACGGGTATTGAAACAATAACCCAAAGCACGATCAAACCGATGATCACTGCGGCTGCAGTTAGCGCGATTTCTGTCCCGCCTTGAAGCAAGAGTTGCTCGATCAACGCTGTTAATATAATACTTCAAGATTTAAGAGCTACCAATCCAGCTCAAGACATAAATGTATGGTGCAAAAATGCTTCCTGATACGGTAGATGGAATGCGAAGACAAATAGTCTGGCTTTTAGAAAAGAAGCATTCGTAGCCACCAATGATGATGATGATGCTCTTATTGGCCTCATGAACCCATAATAGTATGGCACGAAAGAATCTTGCCCCGGCAATACGCGACACATTAAGACGAATTGCCTCAATGTTCCACATAGAACCCCGAGAACTGTTCCACCTATTCGGCACTTTGTCTGTGGCTTTGAGTGTGTAACAGCCTGCAAAAGAAGCTCTTTGCGAATGTGCTCTCTAGGTTTAGAGCAAGCACCGAGTTTATAATCTAGTTTCTTCCCTTTGAGCCAACGCTGCCTTCTCTAATGTTAGGAGTTTAGTTTCGACTTGCTCATAAAAACGGATCCTTCACCGGCTGACACTGGGTCTATGCACAAACTTTTTTTTAGTTGTAACTGTCTTGCGCTTTGATATTCACCTTTGACAGCGACAGAGGATGTATTACCTTTATAGTCGACCATATCAAGAAACGTCTTCGTTCCCCAAGAGCATATTAGAAATCTAGCTGTGAGGACAACATGGTTGCAGTAAAAATTTCGGCAATGTGACCTGAAAATGCTACTACAAGATATTTTGTTGTTTACTTATCTTCCCTTGTAATTTTACTATTTTCTTAATAAAGTCAAGTCCAAACTTAGTGGCATGTTCATAGCTCTTATCAGCAATGTTTGGTTCAAAGCTGATATAGCCATTATATCCAATTTCTTGTAGGCCTTGTAAAATTGTACAGAAATCAATATGAGCAAATCCTGGCATCTTTCTATTGTTATCAGCAAAATGCATATGTAGCAAAAAGCGCCCTGCCCGTAGAATTGCCTCTGAAAACTTGTCTTCCTCGATGTTCATGTGAAACGTGTCGAGTAGTACGCCTAGAGCATTTAATTGGGACGCTATTCCGACGGCATCTGCTGCAGTGGCACAATACGGGGTGCTATAACGGTTGAGAGGTTCAAGCACAAGTTGGATCCCATAGTCTGATGCCTTCTTGCATAGCCGGTTCAGTACCGGTATGGCTTTTGCTGCAAAAAGCTCTTTTTCCTTTACAGAAATTGCGCTATGGGTCCTGTCAAGGTGCTGTATATCATCAGCAAAAAGACAGATGTTCATCTCCTTTCCCCCTAAAATGTTACACATGTTTAGGCAATCGACTACATATTTTTCTGAAGCCCGCACTAAAACAGGATCTGTGCTTAGCAATTTACGTTTCCAACTATCTGGACTGACGGGGCCCCACATTCCAGTTACTCCACAAACAGGCAAGTCGTATGAGCTCAATGTATCGCACAATTTCTTCGAATCAACTTCATTAGGCTCTCCGAACATTTCAACAGCGTCATAACCCTGCTTTGCTAGCTTAGATAATGTGGATTCCATAGGCTCTACTTTTCTAAACGATGCAAGAGTGATCGCGTACTTCATTCCGTATCAACAAGGGATTTGAGGATGTCTACAGATTTTGCGGGTGTTGACCCGGTGGCAATGCCATACCTTTTGCTTGAAGCGTAGAATGCAAGCCCCTCGCCCGTTTCTAGATCAGCTGGTCTCCCATGCGAGCCTTTTACTAAACTGACGTCAAAGGGTATAGACATTGTTTTTTGATCAATAAATAGCTCTACTGGATCATATCCGGGCTTTCTGTGTATATCTACTCTTTTAGCAAAATCCGGCGCGGCACTCTGGTCATGCCACCAGTAGTAGCTGAACCACATATCTTTCGAAGAGAGGGCAATCAGCTCGCCGCTCCGTTTGTGATCTATAGCCAGTTGTTGCTTGTCCTTGCCCTCCAGAATTCTGTCCACGCCAGGAGTAGCATCTAGCACTTTCCTTGCCTCAGTTTCAAAGCCTTCTTTAACATAAATATGAGCTACCTGATGATCAACCATTGCAAAAGCTTTGCTATATTCAAAATCAAGATATTCCTTGTCCTGAATTGTGCGAATAGAAAGCAGGCCGGCATCTCGTAGCACAAGGTTAAGCGGCACTGCACCACTTACATCATTAAATCCATATTCAGAGAGAGTGATAAATTGTGTTTCGTCTTGTATTCGAAGATCAGTCACCTTTTGCGCAAGATTACCGACTATTTCATCAGCCTTTTTCATATCATCTCTAACTTGAACAGATCCCTTGCCAAATCGTTGCGCTGAATAATCGACATGTGGAATGTAAACAAAGAGCAGATTTGGCCGTTCCTTTTCTAAAGTATACTCGGCGGCATTTGCGATCCAGTCGCTTGACTTGCTCGATGCCAGTGGCCCCCAGTAGCTTGCGAGGTTAAACTCACCAAGCTCATCCTTTAATTTTTCGTAATAGCCTACAGGCCTTGAATAGCACCACATAACCATCTTGTCATCCAGGTGAATTGGCCGAGGCGTCACCACAATGTCTGAGTTGGCATACATCGTATTTTGCCAAAAGAGCACAGCAGTTTTTTTGCCGTCATTTTGCTTGATAATATCCCATACTCGAGGAGCTTGAACAAGCGAGCTGGACTGCTCCCAGAATGATACGCTGTAGGTATCCCTATCATACAATCCATTTGCTATTATTCCATGCTCACGAGGGTACTTGCCAGAGAGGATGCTAGCTTGCACTGTGCATGTAACCGCAGGAAACGTAGGCTCAAGTTTCCCAGACTCACCCGTTTGTGCTATCTTGGCAATATTTGGTACAAGGCCGGAGTCTACGTGCTTTTGTTCCAGACCGACAATATCAATTAGTATTGAATATTTCATTTGTTTCTTTTGCTGTTCGGTGATACTCCCGTATCACTTAAATGCGTTAGCCTAGAGGTGCCAAATTTCAGTACTGCACTCAAGGTCAATTTTTTGATAACCTCGGGAATGCAAAGACTACAGTGTCTGGTTCTACTACCACCAGAGAGATATACACCTACTGATAGGGTATCAACCTATTTACTGCAAAATGCACGGTATCCAGAGATTACCTGATAGTTCTGTATCACTTGAAAAGGAAAAACATATGTCTTACGGATCAATATGTGCTCAGCTAGCAGGCATGAAAAGTTCTGCGAGCTTAATAGAGTTGTAATTAAATGAAGCAAATCACTATGTAATTGCTAGAGGAAAAAAGCTTCAGTATATCTGGTCATAGAGACCGATGGGTATGTGATCTGTATGGATACCATTCAATAAATCAAACAAGCCTTATTCCCCAACTGATGGATGACAAAGAGAATAATTTGTAGCTCTTTTAATATGCTATGTGTGTGTTGACGAATAGACATAGACATATGGCAAGAAGAGTAAAGAAGGGCGTTAGCAAACAAAAGTTTGAGAGGACTGTAAAGAAAATAAAGCGTAAAGGTAGTGCAAAGAACCCTTATGCAGTAGCAAATGCAAAGCTGAAACGCACTAGCAAGAGGAGAACAAGTAGTAGTAACAGTAGCAGCGCAAGGAGAAGAAGAAACTCAAAATCACGAAGGTAATCCAATTTGAGGATTATGAACTCTTTAGTGCTGCTTGCGGGGAGGTGGACTATTGAGAAAGAGTCTACTTGTGAAAATGCAATAGCTCCCTAATGTGTATGAAAGAGTACATGCTTGACACAGAACAATTTTATTTTTCGTCCCGCGCAAGGCTGTTCAGAATGCATGCATAAAGTGACTCAGTGGTGAATATTGAGAACACAGCATATTGTCCGTGACGGATCATAAAAGAATCTAGAAAAAAATGTCCGGTAGAATTAATACTTCCTGGTACCGACAGGACTCTTAGCATTATGAAATGCTAGTCTGTTGGAGCGAACAGAGCTGCTCACAGCGTTGGTCTCATTTTTCCGCTTTCCTAAAAAATGATTATCAGGATTTACGATATATTGACTATATGTGATTCAGCTGTTGGCTTGCGGTAAAATATTGCTCTAAGAGGCCTTTGAAATAGTTTTAACTCCTTCGGGCCACACCGTCACCTTGAGAAGTGCTATCAGCCCTGCAAGCTCGGCGATATGTATTGCGATAAAGTATGGCAGCAGCTCATCTGAATAAAGGGGTGCCATCACAAAGTAGCCATAGACGGCTATCATGTTGTGAAGCATCAACATGCCTGCAAAGATCAATAGCCCGACGGTGAACGTCGCTCTGGTCTTGCGATAAATATTGGCATACACTGCAAGCAATATAACCAATATTGCCATGTTTACCATGCTAACTATGGAGCTGAGGTCCATCAACAAAGCCATTAACTATCAACTTTAGGGATTGGTTTATTTACTTTATTCCAGATCTATTCACATTACGCCTCTTGTCAATTGCAGCTCTTACCTCGTTGAACGCATCTATGTTGGCTTCAAGATAGTTTGAAATAAAGTATAGCACACCATACTTTTCGCCTGTTTTTGTCACCATATTGTTTTTTTCAAGGACTCCAATGTGGTGCTGTACGGCCTTGTAATCGATACCGAGGGCCTCTGCTAGCTGATTCATATTGTTTGGGTGCTCCTTCAGACGATCGATTATCCTGATCCGATTCTCGCCGCCCCGTGAGCCAGCAAAAAGGTACCACAGCAGGCGTTTGGCTTCTGGATCAGGCATCTATCATGCCGTAGAATCCTTACAAATTTAAACTTGAAAGCATACCCCTGTCTTATATGTAATCATGTTCTCTGTTGCCTATAGGGCATTATATCATGTTGTAGCTGACATGATTATCACTGTAGAAGTTAGAAGAGGTCGCCCCTAACATGGCGGCAATGATGAAGTATTTGGCAACATCAACCTCATGCAATACTAAAATGAATCCACAATTCCGGCAATGCATTCTCCAGATCATGTGGCAAATTCCGCTTACCAACTAAGACCTTCTGCCCTTATTTGAACGACGGGCGAATTCATCTATTTTTCATAGTTACATATGCCGCTCAATGACTATATCTACTACTTCGCGATTTCGGTACATTCACTGGTTGGCTAACACGGTAAATCAGATTAGCTATTTTCATTCATAACCTTCTTTTACATCATTTCCATACTTTAGAAGCAACTTACGCATTTTGGGATCAATAATGAAATTGCAATAAGGTGCGTCTCGATGATTTTCGTAGTAATTCTTGTGATAATCTTCCGCAACATAAAAATTTTCAAACGGAGAAATCTCGGTTACAATAGGATCTTTGTAAATACCTTTTTTTTCAAGCTCCTTTTTTGAATTCTCGGCGATCTCTTTTTGTTCTTTGGTATGATAAAAGATTGCAGACCGGTATTGTGTACCAATGTCATTACCTTGTCTATTAAGAGTAGTTGGATCGTGTGTATGCCAGAAAACGTCAAGTATTTTTTCATAAGGTATAACCTTAGAATCAAATTCCATCTGAATTGATTCTGCATGTCCTGTTCTTCCTGTGCATACCTCATTATAAGTAGGATTCTTTACTGTCCCTCCTGAGTAGCCAGGTAGAACGGATTTGACACCCTTCAGCCTTTTGAAGATCGCTTCAGTACACCAGAAACATCCATTTGCTAGCGTTGCGATTTCAGACCGGTCATTCATGTATTACCTTTGGCAACTCCTTTCCCTTTGGCATAAAACGTATAGCTAATGAATTGACACAATCCCGCGTATTTTTGTGCGTCAGACCTTCTCCAACAAACTCATGGCCCAAATGTGCACCGCAGTTTGCACACTCTATCTCTGTTCTTATTCCATCAGGATCAGGTACGCGCTTTATTGCATTTGGGAAGCTTTCATCGAAGCTTGGCCATCCACATCCGGCGTCAAACTTGCTCTTAGATGAAAACAGACGCTCATTACACCTTCGGCAGATAAATGTCCCATCTTGATAAAAGTTGTCATATTCCCCGGTGAAGGGAGCCTCTGTTGCTTTATGTACGATCACTCTTTCCTGTTCCGATGTTAATTCATTATAATTCATACATTATATTCCTCCAGCGGATCTTGAACTCTACTATCATATATCTCATATGTTGTAACATAATTTAGTGCTTGCCCTCAACCCCCTCGGAGGGAAGGAGGAATTTGATTGTCAAATGTATCACCTGCTAATTTACACATATCTTTTGATACAGAAATTGACCTACGCGGAATGTGCTATAGTATTCTTAATAGTTGGTCTGTTAAACATAAGGGTAATGCGAAAGGCTATGAGTAATAGGAACGAAAAAACCAAGATAGTTCGGATAGTCTTGGCACAGCAGTAGTAGTACTAGTATTATAGAAAGTAATGTCATCCACCGCGGCGTACGTTGGTATGGTCGGCTGATTATATCTTCTAACTGCTATCGATCGGCAGTAACGCTGCCCAGCTTATTAGCAAGATCATATCTTGAGAAAAGTAATGAAGATTGCGATTACCGATCGCTTCGTCCTCAACTGCAAATTT
>JALZFN010000132.1 GCA_030861545.1 Thermoproteota archaeon
CAAGCTGTTATCAAATAGCTAATACATCGCGCAAAGTGTGAGGCTACATCGAACTAATTAGAAATATGAATCATGAAAGCAAACTTTATCAGGAAAACCTTTGACTAAGACATATGAATACTAGACGCGAAAATCAGAAAGATCATAATAGTTACGTTCTTTCAGAAATGAATGCTTATGACCTAAACCAACACATAACACATGAAACTATTGGATTATTAATCTTTGGAGCTTGTGAAAATCATGGAGACCATATGCCATTTGGTTCAGATTTCATCATGCCATTTGAACTTGCCAAAAGAGTTGCAGCTAGCTATGGTAAAAACATAGTCATTTTTCCTCCAATTCCTTATGGTGTAAGTTCTCATCATAAAGACTACTTTATGACGATTACCTTTGAGTCAGACACAATGGTTAATGTGATACGCGACATTTTGCAAAGCTTAGTGAATAATAACATACTGCGTATTCTAATAATAAACGGTCATGATGGCAATATCGCCCCCATCGAACTGGCTTCCCGAATAATTAAGGACAGAAATCCTAGTGTTGTGATAACTTGTCTTGAATCATGGTGGACTCTTGTTGGATCAATAAACAAAGAACTGTTTGATGTTTGGAAAGGTCTGGGACATGGTGGAGAGGCAGAAACATCTGCAATGCTTGCTGTCAGGCCTGACCTTGTAAATATGACTGTGGCACCTAAAGATGTTATACCAACACTTCCTGATAACGTCAGGATATATTGGAAGTTCAATGAATTGACTGATACTGGAGCTACTGGAGCTCCACAGAAGGCAACTAGGACGAAAGGAGACAAGATAATAAGCATTCTTGAAAACGTTCTGCTTGCATTTATTCGGGATATGGATAAGAATCAGTGGAATTACGGTACTGCTAGCAAAACATAGCGAAGGATAAAGGAATTGGCGATGGCTGATATCTCCACTCCGGCAATACGCTTTATTCAAATAATAAGATGAAAATGGTATTTTTCATATGCAAAGAAGAAGAAGAAAAATTATGCAGCTTCTATAAAGGTTGCTTGCGTTCAAGTAATATCCCAATCCGTAATATTGTATATTTGGCGCTGAAATGTTTTTATTATGAAGTTGGCAGCTGCAAAGCGTATATGTCTAGCACATCTGTTGCATCGGTTCCAAATATAGGTGACAAGGCTCCAGATTTTGAACTCCCCGATGTTGACCAGAAATGGCGCAAGTTAAGCGAGTTTAGGGACAAAAAGACAGTCGTTGCATTTTTTCCGGCTGCAGAATCGCCAGTATGCACCGCAGAAATGTGTGCCTTTCGTGATCAGCTTGATGAGCTTAGAGACTATGGTGCAAATATAGTAGCTATTTCTGTCGACAGCCCTTTTGCAAATAAAGCATTCAGTCAGAATCGCCACCTTAAGTTTCCAGTGTTAAGCGACTACAAACGCGAGACTATCAAGAAGTATGACATTGTAATGGATAAACTCGGTACTATGGAAGGTTATAACGCGGCAAAAAGGTCAGTCTTCATACTTGACGAAGACGGCAAAGTGATCTACAGATGGGTTTCAGATAACCCAACCATTGAGCCAAAGTACAACGAGATAAAAGAAGTCCTCAAAAAGGACAAAAGGTAGCAGCAGTACCGAGTTATTCTATGATCGCCAGCACGTCATTTCTTGCGACGCTGGCACCCTGTTTTACCTTTATTTCTTTCAAGTTGCCATCCTTGTGAGCCTTCATTGCAACCTGCATCTTCATAGACTCTAGCACGACAATCACATCACCTTTCTTAACCCCGCTTCCAGGCTTTGCCTCTATACTAACGACCCTGCCAGGAATGTGGGTTGTTAGGTTACGGTCGCTGGCTCCTACTCCTCCCATTGCTGAAGCCCTCTCAAGCACTTCAGTCATCTTGCTGTGCTTTTTCACTATCAATGGCTGGCCATCGATCATCAACTTTACCTCTGCACTCCCCAATTGCAAGATCTTGGCATGGTGAAAACTATTATCAAGCAAAAACTCAAATTCATTAGTCCCAGATTTCAATAGACGCAATGTATGCTGCTTGCCCCCTATCTTGACCAAAACAGAGTTATCGTCAGTGGTGCGCAGCACTTCGCCTTCTAACATCTCAGCAAGGTCGCCAACTTTGAATTGCATACTATTCTCTCATTTTCCACTTTGACTTGGCCGCAGAGCTCTGAATGGCTCCAGCCTTCCTGACAAACTCTGACTGCAATAGCACCGCCGCAACCGCTGCCTTTGCGCTTTTCTTGGCCGCTTCCCTTGCATCTTCGTTCATCTTATTAAATATCTTGAAGCGTTCAAGATAATCGGTTGACAGCTCGCCTTTGATAAAGTTTGGATCGTCCATTATCGTCTTGTAAAGTGGAATCGTCGTATTGATGCCCTCTACCACGAACTCCCCTAGGGCATTTTTCATTCTAATTCTTGCTTCTTCAAAGCTTCTGCCCCATGCCAAAAGCTTAGCTACAAGAGAGTCATAGTAACCAGATACATTGCAGCCAGGGTACAAATACGTATCAACTCTGATGCCCGGCCCGTAGGGGATGTTGCAGTTTGGCACAATACCCGTTGAAGGTGCGAATTCGTAGAATGGATCTTCGGCGTTAATCCTGCATTCAATTGCGCAGCCGTTCATCTTCAGATCTTGCTGTCTGAATTTGAGCTCCTCGCCTTCTGCTACCGCTATCTGCAGCTTTACAAGGTCTAGTCC
>JALZFN010000138.1 GCA_030861545.1 Thermoproteota archaeon
GTGGTAGTACCGCCGCCAGATGTTCCTCCGGAGCTGGTTTGGTTCATTGCTGCACCACCTGCTGTTTGGGATGGAGCGCAAGCTGAAGATTGATTCCCGCCGCCAGATGTAGTACCGCCGCCAGATGTAGTACCGCCTGTGGTATTTTGCTGCGCAAGGGCGGGCTGCGTGAACAGCGATAGCCCTGACAGAAGTGCAGCAGCTGCCATTATAACTGCCATAGATATGACAGTAACCGCTGCTATTGCATTCGTTGTTGTGTTATTGTTTTTGTTGTTATTATCCGCTATTCTATTACGTGGATTCATTATTGACCGTCTGAACGATATAGCACTTAATAATTTCACATGGATTCTAGCAAACTAGAACCTAGATGAAAGAACTAGATCAGTATCAAGCTTACAGGCCCGATGCGAAGGGATGTGGCATGAAGTTCATATACTGTAAGGTCTGAACAGATCCCCACAAAGAAAAAGGATATTTAGGACTGACGAGAGAAATCGTTTTCTCTGGTGTCCCTGAAATAGCTGAAAAAGTCCCAACACTGAGGACCCATGGAATGTTCTTATTGAAAACTTAGTCGAGCTCCATAAATCGTTGGAGGCGTGCCTTGAAATTTAGCTCCCGGTTAAAGGGATTCGTCTGACATTGCACTATTGGCGCAGTGACATTCGTGCTCCCAATAAAAATAATTCTGTATAAGATCGTTTCATCACTTTTATATAGTTATATTCCTCTTCAGAAACGAATAAGTCATATGTATAAACTAGAATGTCGTGAGGTAGGTTTTGATTGCTCTCACACCATGACTGGTGATACAGAAGAAGACGTTCTTCAAAGAGCAAGGGAGCATGGAACAAAGGAACACAACTTAAAAGAAAGCGAAATCCAAAGTCCACAGATGCAGAATAAACTGCGTTCTCTCATTCGCAAGACAGACTAGAAGTGCCATTACGATAATTATTTGTTTTCACCTAGGCGTCCGGGATCAGCTTCAAGTAAAATATTCTTATGCTCAACAGCAACACGCTGTTATAGTTTTCTCTCGACACTATTTGATGGGAGCAATCAAAAAAAGCAAAAAGGAGGACGGATACCAAGTTGTTCCCAATTTCCGTTAGTCTTTGTTCTATAGTTTTTTCTTTCCGCCTTTTTACTAAGTTATTGCTGTCCCAATTGATCTGGGGTGGTAATGCTTGCAGTGTTCAACGTATTCATCTACTGAATTAAAGGCTTCGCCGCATTCGTCGCACATGTAATTGTACTTGGTCTGATCTCCATGCTTACTACTATGATGAACAAGCTCACTCATTTGCTAAGAAATATGATGGATTTTCATACAGATAACACTTTTTACAGGCAGACAACGAAGTATTAGCTTTATTATTTAGAATATTCTGGGCGTAATTATGAAAATTATGAAAACGCGCGGGTGGTATGAGCTGTATACCATTACACGTTCATAATAGCCGTGAATCAATATAATAGTTGCAAATGAAGTATACTAATTAGGAAATATCTTATAATAAATACATATTCTGTACTCTTTTTTGCTATTTCTCTACTGTGATGGAATCGACTTTCGATTCGTCTGCCGCCGTATACTCCACTAAGACAACTAATTATTGCGACGACCAAGGTCCTATTCTCTCCTTGAAAGGTTCTATTGTGCTTGGCGAATGCTACGCTGGCCTGTGAACGACCGCAGGCTCTAGCGGTGTGCCTGTGGCCACTTTAGTATTTTATGTCTTCGTCCTTTCAAGCATTTTGGCCGTATGTGCCCAACCCGGCTTTCTGCGCGTTGCTGTGCCGCGGCAGGTGAATGTGAACTAAGAGATCCCTGAAATGTTACCTGGAAGCCCTCGCTTATTCGTGATATCTCCTACCGGATTAGTGAAGCAAAACCGGCTACCTCAGACGTGGCAATATATCACTCACTCATACCAAAAAGAAAGAGAAAGTCGGTCGCCATGCATAACGAAAAAGGATATTTTATCCGTTAAAGCGATTCCCAATATACAGGCGTATAATTTCTCTACTGTTCTTTGTACTCATGTTATCGAGTTTGAATCAGAGATCGGCTCTCGACCTTTGTTCTAATGAGATTTAGTTTCTGCACGTAAGGATACACCGACACAATTGGGATTGTGCAAATGCAAAAATCGTCAGAGGAATAATTGAAAGAAGCTTGTTGTATTTGAATATATGCGTATTTTTCCGCTCTAGGGTTTAGCTACCGTCATCAATGATGATATGGAAATACATCTGCTTGTAATAATCGGCATACAACCAATGAGTTATTCCAATTATAGTATCAGATCTAGCGAGGGGACCACACTTGAATCTGTCATTCTGTGATTTGCATCGATTTGTGCTTTCAAATCTATCTCTGAATTAGGGGATAACCATAACATATGCGTCTTGAAATCCTGCCACTCATCTGTTGCATATCTTCAAGGCTTAGGGGATATTGACATCACCATGGGAAAAAATTATACTAATATTCAGATTTCCTAGTTTGGAATATTTCAGTGCGTTTATCAATTGTCATTGTCATCTAAGTACCATCATCATACATGTTCTTTGCTATGCCGCATCGGCGGCCGTCTTTCTACTTAGCTGCTTTCTCCTTACTTCATAAAGAATTATTGCAGCGCTAAGACCTATGAATGCAGCTTGGATACTCTCAATTACTATCCCCATTGCACTTATAGGAAGGGCTCTTCCTGTTATTGGATTAGGCAGCCTAGTGACGACAAATAGAGCAATCAGAACTGCTGTCCCGGCTATGCCCGCTGCGTACCATCGAGTACCCCATTTCTTTATCATCGGGACGGTCCAAAACAGTTGAGCAATTCCGGCTACAATAAAGAATATTGCAAAATTAATGCTAAAGGCTAATGAATTTGGCGCAGATAACAAGTGTAAGATGCCTACTATTGCAGTAGTTGCTGCAGCCGCATAGTAGAATGCATTAATACGTAAAGCTCTGATCATCCTGCTTACACTTTATGACTCACTAAGACCATAGTCACAATAATATTAATAGGTGACGACACCTCGCGTTGGCAATAGTTCGAGCACGGACATGTGGTGGGGCGCCAAGATTTCGAATTTGGAAATATGTACGCCATATCTCTC
>JALZFN010000141.1 GCA_030861545.1 Thermoproteota archaeon
AACATCTGTCAGCCGGGTTCTTAACATTTATCTGCCCGGTTGATATAACAAAGGGCACAATACGCTGTTACTATGGAAACGGTGATGATGACTGCTTTCTAGCTCTGAGCTGTTTCCAATTTAATAAATAATGATAATGTAACAATGAATAGAAGCTGAAAATGCCGACTTATTTTTTGTGTGAACCCGTGTTACAAGCTTGCTTGAGCCCGATGCTGGGTATTATATGAGATTTTATTAAAAGGCTCGTTCCTGTTGCGTGTTGTTATGGTAGTGGACATGTTTGACTACTACTCAAAAGCGCCGCTGATAGCGTTCTCAAGTTCTGATTACTATGATCTGCAGACAACAATTACAACATGGCTCTGAGCAGAGTTAATCAATCGATTTGCTGTCAATATGTCACATGAGTCAACAGATTGAATCACTCAGCTGGGTTGTGCTAGGATTTATTCCTGCTCTAGCTGCGATGGAATCCGCATGGAGAACTAACGATCGGCGGTTGGGTTCGGCGGGGGTTGGAGTCGAATAATGGAATGGTACACTTCTGTATCGCTAGGTACCATGGCCGTACTTATAGGGTTGGTAGGGTTCCGTCTGGCAAAGGATGAGTGGCTGTTGAGACACAAGAGACCAATTATTGGCAAATATTAGATTGTTTTACGCAAAAGCCGTAACAAGCAAGGACTCCCACGCCAGAATTGTTTCCTAACATTCAATCTATTGGGTAAGTAATTCTCTACTGTTCTCTCAGACAAACACTAACTAACAAGCATTCTAGAGAGAGCTAGCATGCTGAAATGGCCTTAACACGGCTTATTTCGCTAATATTATGATTCAACAGTTATATCCTATATCTGCTGGTGTGCTAGATGCTACCCCACGAAAGAGGGCAAGAGATATCTCTCAAAATCCTTTTACTCGGCTCTATGATATGTTTTGGTCTTGTCGGATCATCCCTTTCCACTTTTGGTCTTGTCGGATCATCCCTTTCCACTTTTCGGGCAGCAAATGAAGTAACGTCATGTGTATCATACGACAGTGCAACAAACACAATTTTCATAACTTGTGACGCTCACTTTGCAGATGTTAAACGTCAACTACCTGGCAGTTCCGTCTTAAAGTCGCAGGGAAGCGGCGATTATGTCCTAAATGCCAAAATCATTGTAAATAATGGTGCTAATTTTAGCATGTCTTCATCGGAATTAAAGTGGTTAAAGATTTCAGGCCAAAACTCTATTACTGTAAATGGAAAGATAACGTTTGATGGCATAAAGATAACTTCTTGGAGCACAACTTCAAATTCCGTAATAGAGGAGAATACAGATGGCACGATTCCTAGAGCTTGGATATTGTTAAATGGTAGTGAAGGCGGCCATATAAGGAATTCTGAAATCGCTCATTTAGGTTATGAAACATCAACAACTGGAAGAGGAGGATTAGAGTTACAGGGGTCATCTCATGATTTTGAGATTTCAAATAGTGAATTCCATCATATGTGGTTCGCATTTTATTCTAAAGCTGCATATAATGTAAGAATAGACCGCAATGATTATCATGATAATCTGCTTTATGCATTAGATCCCCACACAGGAACGCATGAAATGCAATTAACGAACAACCAAGTTCACGATAATAAGGGATTTGGCATAATTTGCTCTCTTGATTGTTACGATATTCTGATTCAAGGCAATAATGTATATGGTAACGGTAATGCAGGGATAATGCTTTCACGCAACACACACAATTCAGAAGTAAGCAACAACAAAGTACATGACCACCCTTCAAGCTATGGAATTTTCGTATCACAATCACCGAATAATCAGATACATAACAACACCTTGACAAAAAACATGTATGGCATCTATGTAAAAGAATCTACATCAACAGATAACGTTATTGAACATAACTCTATAAACAGTACCAAATATGGCATGGTGTTTGCTACAGCCACTTCCAATACTGCAAGAAATAATGCCTTTGATAGTGTATCATCCTACGAGTATTACCTTACCTTTGGTGCAAAGCTAACCCTAGATAGCCAGACCTTTTCCTCCATACAAATAAGAGGACAAACGGACAATAATTATATCACAATCCAAAATTCTGGCACCATAAAAATAGGCAAAAATGCGATCGATACTGATACTGACAGCCATACCGTTTCGCTTAAAGGTGATACAATCACTATAGATTCTGTTTCTGCTGCTATTTCCACTTCCTTGTCATCCAAGTAGAGTGAACAACAAGTACCGGTCGCTTATAGCTTTTTATCTCTAGTTTGAAGCTATCGCAACCCTAAAACACTTCAAGTCTTGTATATAAATCTCCATCAGAAGCGCTGTCAAAAAGGAGATGCACTTAAACGATGTTTGTTTAGAAAGCAACAAGTTCTTCGCTGCTGGCTGAAGCCGCCACATCTGTATCTTCTCTCAACGATGAGAATATTGCAGATAACTTATGCGGCAAATAATAATAGATTGATTGCACATATGTTTACATTAAAAATACCTTGGGACCGCAAGAACCGCCACCACCACTGCCAGTCAAAGACCTCTTTTCAAAACAGTCAAAGGTATATGCAAGCTCAAGACCTACTTATCCAAGGGAAATATTCGAATTTATTGTTGGCCTAGTTGATGAAAGAAACCTAGCTTGGGATTGCGCGACTGGCAACGGACAGGCCGCCATAGTTCTTGCAGACTACTTTAAGCAAGTAGTTGCGAGCGATATTAGCACAAAACAAATAGAAAATGCGCAATGCAAAAGAAGCATTAATTACCAGATCTTTCCAGCAGAAAAGTCACCTTTCAAAGACAATAGCGTGGACCTTATCACCGTCGCTCAAGCGCTTCACTGGTTTGACTTTGACAGGTTTTATAATGAGGTAAAGAGAGTTTTGAGAAAAAGAGATGAAGGGGGCGGCAAAAAAAAGAGTAGTGGAGGAGGAGGTGTTATCGCTGTATGGGCGTATGGTCTTCACGCAATTTCCCCTGAAATTGACAAAGTTACACATCACTTGTATGAAGATATTCTAGGTGACAAGTATTGGCCGAAGGAGCGTAAGTATGTTGAATTACGATATGAAACAATACCTTTTCCCTTTGAGCAGATTCCATCTCCCCAATTTCAGATACAATTGAGCTGGAACATGTCAGAATTGATCAACTATTTCTACAGTTGGTCCAGTGTTCAAAAGTTTATCGAGAAGAATAACTATGATCCAGTCGGTAAAATCCGAGAAAGTGTAGAATATGCGTGGGGCGGAAAAGAACATATTCACCAAAAGAGAAGGGTAGTCTGGCCGTTGTACATCAAAGTCGGAAAGTTATAGAATGTAAAGAAGTATCATCAATTCGTCAAAGCTCAATGTAAATAATATAAAACAATTTTTATAGTAATTGTGACGACTACACTACTGCTGCTCAGAATATGCAAAGACCAGACTGGGACATCTATTTCCTGTTGCAGGCAGAAATAGCCAAGCTTCGTTCAAATTGCCTCACACGCCACATTGGCGCAGTAATTGTCAAGGACAACCGGCAGATAGCGACCGGCTATAATGGGACCCCACCAGGGATAAAGAACTGTTACGAGGGTGGATGTCTCCGATGTCTGGCTAGAATGAGAGGTGAGGTCAAGCCTGGTGAAGGACTTGATCGCTGCTTATGCACTCATGCTGAGGCAAATGCAATAATGCAGTGCGCCCTCTTTGGCAACGCGGGAAGCACAAAGGGCGCTATGCTTTACTCTACTTTTGCTCCATGCATAGAATGCAGCAAGATGGCGATAAGCGTTGGCATAAAAAGGATTATAGTGCTTGCTGACTACCCTGAGGACGGCACACAGCTGCTAAAGGACGCAAACGTAGAGCTTGTTAAGCTGAATCCAGACGTGTTAAAACCTTGGCTTTCAGTAATTACTGCAGACTCCGAATCGTCAGCAAAGGCAGTAAACAAGTAGAGTTGACGTCTCCATAATATCCTGCCATTTGACTTGCAGAGAGTTTTTTAGTTATTTTAAGAGACCTTGGTCAATGATTATGATGCTAAGTCTGATGATGAGTGGAAAGCTACCTTATTAAAATGTCAAATGGGCTCATCATCGTAACTCTTATGCGCAAGATGAAGCAGCTGACACAAGAAGAACTTAATGATGGTGATGATGATGAGGATCAGGCCGGCCAGAAAATCAGACAAGGATGCGATCCTGAGTTTTTGTGTAAACACCTTCAGATGGGGAGACTACATTGACAGGGTGTGGGATTACTGGTATGCAGAAGAGAACGGGCGGCTATTTGTAGTCGAGTCCCAAGGCGAAAAGATTGCAATGTCTCATGTCGCCATTTGTTCTGAGGGCAGAATCATCTGGCTTGAAGGTGTAAGGGTACATCCTAATCACCGCCGATCTTACGTCGCGACACTCCTCATCAGAAAAATGCTAGAGTATGGCAGGCGGAGAGATGCCCGGCAAGCGTCTGCAATAGTAGACTCGACTAATTTTGCATCAAAGCGCATGATGGAAAAGAACGGCTTTAAAGTGGTTTCAAAGTGGCTATACTGTAACTTAGGCGGCAAGCC
>JALZFN010000212.1 GCA_030861545.1 Thermoproteota archaeon
GTCCTATAGATGTCATATGTGACAAGAGATGAGACGGAAATCAGCTCTGCTGAGCCAGCAGCCGTCACCGCTGTGAACAGCATTGTCAAGAGAAGTATCGCGCCAACATCTCCAAGTACTTGCGAGGCAGCCGTTGGAGCTACTAGCCCCATGCCTATTTGTTCTGCAGTGAGGGGACTTCCTATCGCGACTGCTGAAAGTCCAAGAGCCGTGGCAAGGGAGAAGGGGATTGCAAACCATGCTAGGCCACCGATCATGAACCCCTTAAACGCGGACTTGGGCGATGCAGCAATTGCCCTCTGCCAGTAAGATTGATCCACAAAGACAGTTCCAAAATTGCCCACAATATTGATTATTCCGAATATCAGGGCACCAGAAGATGCCATGGTAAGATATGAGCCTGCATTATTTCCATCCACGGGCCTTGATATCGCCACCTCGGTAAGCTTGTTAAACATGCCAGAAATGCCACCGATTTGTGGACTAGTAAAATACACTGATATCACAAACACAAGCACGACGGCGAACAAAAAGACTGTATTGAGGTACTCTGCTAGAAATGTAGCCTTGAGGCCTCCAAAGAAAGTATAAATGATTACACCGACCGGAATTAGAAATGCTGCGACATAGATATTGATGCCGGTGAGCGAGTTCACAACTGCCGCTCCTCCCAAAACAAGCATGGCGGTAACTATGGTGTTTGTCATAAGTGCAAAGAACAAAAATATTTTGTGAGAGTTCTTGCCAAATCGTGCATAAATCATCTCAGGAAAAGTATGTGATGACGGAGCCTTCCGCTTAAGCTCCACGGCGAGTATTGAAAAAAGTACTACTTGAATACTGGCACCTGCTGCATACCAGAACGGCCCACTTATGCCAAACTGATAAGCAACTGTGGACGATTGAAGAAGTGTTGCAGCCCAGGTCCAAGCAGATACAACTGATGATGCAATTAGACCTGTTTTTATGCTTCTTCCAGCAGTAGAAAACCATTCGAATGTTTTTTTGGTTCCGAGCCACTTCGTTTCAGCGCGTACAAGCAAGGTAACTGCGAGGGCCATGATAAGACCTATTCCAAGTAGGATAAGGTACCCTATTCCCTCCGATAGGACTAACAACCACAGAAGCGTCAAGGGCTCCTATATAAGATTATTCAAGAGACAATAGTGTAGGTCGTCGGTAGTACTTTACTAATTAGTATAGCTAAATCATGTTAAAACATCTATAACTTAGAATATCTATCTACAATTGACTAGACGCATGCTTGATATGATCGATGAATTGATCCTTTCTACGCTAAGTAAGAACTCAAGACAAGACAGTAGAGAAATTTGGGATTTTCTGAGAGGCTACGGTCACAGCCTTTCAGAAGAAGAGATCCAATCAAGAGTTGCCAGGCTGGAGGAAGAAGGTGTCATAACTGGCTACACGATATCTGTCGATACGTCGAAAATAAGGCGCCGTGTGATTAGAGTTGTCCTCGTAACATTTAGGACATCACAGCATCTTCCAAGAAGGCTTGAAGGTTTGAAAAAATATCTGGCGGATGCCCCTTTTGTTTTATTTTCTGGCAGAACACGGGGTGGATATGATTGGATTTGCGTCCAAGCTTTTCCCTCACAAGAAATGGCCGATGAAGAAAGTGATATCTACAGAAACTTATTTGGGGACATCATACAATCTTACGAAGTATATGATTTTATACCAATGAAAGATCCTTCATTCCATTCGCTAGCATACACAAGTAAAGATTACAAGAAATTTCTAGAGGAATGGATTCCGCCATTCCTTCCTAGGTAGGCAGGGAGTATAGCTATGAATCACATTTCTTGTTTTTGAAGCGTATACTTTCATCAATAAGCGAGTGGATGGTCAGTCTTATGCCCATTAAGAAGTTGATAATTTCTGCTCGCTGGTCCGGCTCTATAGTGGTGTGAACTTCGTTTATTAAATTGTCAACTCTGGCTAATGTGATTTTGAGCGTGAGAGATGCTTTCTTTGCTATGGCTGGAGATCTTGATTCCTCTTTTGGAGAGATAACGGTATTGTCAAATTTTTCTTCCTCCCTAAGCGCCATTTTTAATTCACGGATCTGTCTTACAGTTAAATTATTGCTAATAACTTCACTCGCTATATTCTGCTGCTTGTCATGAGGAATTTGCACTATCTCGATAGCTTGGCTGACCTTAAGGGAGTTGTTTACTATTTTATCCTTGATTTCATCTGGTAGTTTGAGCAGTTGCATATGGTGTGATACATATTCTTCGCTTTTTCCTATCTTTTTAGCAAGCTCACTTACTCCACCCCAGCCAAAATCAATGACGTACCTTCTAAATGCCTCAGCCTCCTCTATTGGATCCATTGATTTTCTTTGAATGTTCTCTGTTAGCTGTATCTCATACGCTTGCTTGTCGGATAATTCCCTTATTTTTGCAGGAATGAATCTCCACCTAAGAGTCCTGCATGCCTGAAACCTCCTATGGCCAGCAACAATTTCAAAGCTATGTTGTAGAGGCCTTATCAGAATAGGCTGCAGGAGGCCGTGTTCTCTTATGCTATTGACTAGGGTTTCAAAGTCGCAATCATTTTTCTGAAATTTGTCCCGTATGGCGAATTGAGATGGACGAATCATCTTCATCTCTATTTGCTCGATAACGCTTGAATCGACAAATTCCATTGCGTTTAGATCTTACCAGCAGTACTTATCCTTTATCTGGTATTATCATGCTTGTAGTCAATTATGATATTTTCTACAATTTTCGTTTTACCTCACGTAATCTATATGGGAAAACCAATTAGGAATCCCACTTTTTAGATACTGCGTAGAAGACACGATAACTCAATTCTCTTTATGCACTCGTCGCTGTCTCGTGTATTTACCAAGCGAGGATATTTTGAAAATACATGAACTGACCCACAGTAAGTTATCTCATATACGATATCTTTTCTTTGAGTAAAAGAGTTCTTCATCGACAAAAAGATCTTGAAGGTCTTTAGAAAGCAAATCATATTGCACCGAGGCTTTTCCAATCGCCAAATCTTTGAGAAATTCATTTCCTACTATTTTAGCGAGCATGTTGACTGGGTAGATATAGAGCTCATCTACCCATAGGGGATAAGATGG
>JALZFN010000246.1 GCA_030861545.1 Thermoproteota archaeon
AAAAAGTGATGGACATGATAACTTCGATCTTTGGCGACGGATAAATGGTGGTCAAGATCGCAGGCTCTGCAATGCGAAACGATGTTCTGCTCGACATTGCAACTTTTCTTGCCAGAAGGTGGTCCGATAACCACAATGTCGTAATCATCCTTATGCCGGACAGATCACCCCGTGCAAAGCTGGACAAGAACCAGATGATTCTTCCTCTTCTTAACTATTATCCTGGCACCGATTTTCAGAAATATAGGCAATGGCGTGTCGCTCTCTGGTATGAATCAATGAGAATAAAACACTCTACTAAGTCGCTAAGCAACGAGCATGCCTTTGGGTTCATGCTTAACACACTTGAAACAAAGAGAATCGAGATTCTTGGCTTGCGAGAATGGGAAGGAATGGCTGACGAACTGATGTTCAATGAGGGCATTTCGTGGATGTCCCGCCAGCTTTTGAATTCTATATATGGCCGCTACAAAATAGCAGAGGCATTTTCGCAATACTTCCTTACCGGCTACCTGAAAGGCGAGCTATTTGGTGGTGAATTTGATAAGGTAAAAAAGGCAGCCGATTTTGCAAATGAAATAGTAAAGGAAGCCATAGACAACAACTACGACACTGATTGGCTGGAACAGTATATCCCACAGCTAATCAAAATACTCGAGCTTGATCCGCTGGTTTCGATTCCGGTATTAGCTCCAAGGACAAGAGTCGGTGCATCACTTAACCAGAGCGACATGCTCAAGCAGATGGAAAAGGTAGTACATATGCGATACAAAAAAGACGATGTGCAGAAAAAGACTAAAGATATCTATGAAGGTCACGACGTGCTCCACGAGTTCGAGGCTCTTGTCAAGGAGAGCAAAAAGACCGAGAGTAAGGGCTATGAGTCATTAGAGAACTTTGGTCTAAGCGTACCCGACAAGATGGACATTGATGAGACTCAGATCTACGACATTGACCTGATACAGAAGGTTAAAGCAGCATTTAGGGATTGGAAAACAGGATGGGTCGAGCGGCACGAGAGGTCTGGTGACGAATTTGACGTAGAAAGCTACGTTGAGGCGCTGCCCAAGACCTTCCTCACTGATTTCAAGCTGTCGATCAAGACCAAGGTTGTGATATTGCTTGACCATTCTAGCAGCATTGCTGACGTCGAGTTAGAATACAAGCAGGCAACAATTGCACTCTGTGAAGCGCTGCACTATCTTGGAATCAAGTTCGCTGTCTACGCGTTTAGCACAGACAAGCAGCAAGTAAAATGTTGGATCGTCAAGCCTCCACACATCAAATGGTCGGTAGTGAGTGCCAGGCGTCTTGCTCAAATAAGAGCAAGCGGTGGCACACCCTTGGCAGAGGTCTATGGTCTGCTTCTGCCAGTCCTAAAGTCGTTCAAGCCGGACATTTTTGTCACCCTCACAGATGGCGAACCATCAGATTTTGACGCGGTAAGACAGATGGCGCTCTCGTACAGGAAAATGGGCGTTCATATGATGGCGATAGGGGTTGGCCGCAACCTCCATGACTCTGTTGGCATAGGTCACAATCTGAAGTATCTTGACTATGAAAAAGCAATATCTGTCAGCCGGTTACAAGACATTCCAAAGAAGGTAATCAAGCTGCTGCGCAGCAGCTAGATGACTAGATTAGGATTTTCCTTCTTGACCTTTTCCCAATCGTCCATAAAAGTGGAGAGCCCCTTGTCTGTCAATGGATGAGAAAGCATTTTGCCAAGTATATCAGGCGGGAGCGTCACTACATGGGCACCAATCTTGCCGGCTTCAATGACATGCAAAGGATGCCTAATACTTGCGACTAGCACATTAGTGCTAAACTGATATTGGTTGAATATTTGCACTATGTCCTTGATGATTGTCATGCCCTCCTGCCCTGCATCGTCAAGCCTGCCAATAAATGGGCTGACATAAGCAGCACCTGCCTTGGCAGCGAGGATCGCCTGGTTGGCTGAAAATACAAGCGTGACATTTGTCTGAATTCCTTCCTCTTTTAATTTCTTGACAACTTTTAATCCATCTGGGATCATGGGAATCTTGACCACTACGTTATGCCCATATTTTTTGAGCCTATGGGCCTCATCGACCATTTCATCCATTGTAGTTCCGACGACTTCTAGGCTCACTGGCCCCTTGATTATCTTGACTATCTGAAGCATGATCTCAGCGGGATTGCCCTTCTCCTTTGAAAGCAGTGTGGGGTTTGTCGTGATGCCATCTACCAAGCCCATGTCGCTATACTTTTTGATCAATTCAATATTTGCCGTATCGAGAAAGATCTTCATTATTATTTCCTGCTCCTGCTCCTTGCTTCAAACACCGCCTTTACTATCTCTGCTGCGGTAAGACCATAGTGCTCCAAGAGCATGTCGATTTCCTCATCGCGTGCAGATTCTCCAAAGCTATCGTGGATGCCAACGCGCTTGAGTGGCACAGGGTAGGTCTCACCGATAACTTCAGATATGACACCTCCAAGGCCGCCTATGACATT
>JALZFN010000252.1 GCA_030861545.1 Thermoproteota archaeon
CCGTGAAAAATATGTTCCAAAAGGCGGACCAGCTGGAGGCGATGGCGGTAAGGGAGCAGATGTGGTTTTTGAGGTTGAAGAAGGTCTGCGTACGTTAATGGATTTTCGTTATCAACGCCATTTTAAAGCGACACGCGGGGAACATGGCATGTCGAAAAACCAACATGGCCGTGGTGCAAAGGATATGGTTGTAAAAGTACCTCCAGGAACAGTTGTGACAGATGCCGAAACAGGAGCGGTGATTGCTGACTTGACCCAACATGGTCAGCGTGCAGTGATTGCAAAGGGAGGCAGAGGTGGCCGAGGGAATTCCCGTTTTGCGACCCCGGCTAATCCGGCACCAGAGCTTTCAGAGCATGGCGAGCCTGGACAAGAGAGGGATGTTATCCTCGAATTAAAGCTATTAGCAGATGTGGGCCTTGTTGGTTTTCCAAGTGTAGGAAAATCTACGTTATTATCGGTTGTTTCTTCTGCTAAGCCGAAAATTGCCGAATACCATTTTACGACACTTGTTCCAAACTTGGGAATGGTTGAAACAGAGGATGCCAGGAGCTTTGTCATGGCTGATTTACCGGGGCTTATTGAAGGCGCTCACTCAGGAGTCGGCTTAGGGCATCAATTTTTACGACATATTGAAAGAACAAGGGTAATTGTTCATGTCATTGATATGGCGGCAACAGAAGGCCGTGATCCTTATGAGGACTATCTGACCATCAATAAAGAATTAGAGCAATATAATTTGCGTTTAACGGAAAGGCCGCAAATCATAGTAGCGAATAAAATGGACATGCCTGATGCGGAAGAAAACTTGAAGGTATTTAAAGACAAATTAACCGAAGATTATCCTGTCTTTCCGATCTCGGCTATAACACGAAACGGTTTAAGAGAGCTATTGTTTGCGATTGCGGATAAGCTGGAGAATACACCTGAGTTTCCGTTGTATACAGATCAAGAGGATGATCAGGAGGCTCACCATGTTCTTTATAAACATGAGGCGAAACAGCAAGAATTTGAAATTTCCAGAGGGGATGATGGAAGCTTTATCTTATCTGGGGATGCCGTTGAGAAGCTGTTTAAGATGACGGATTTCTCAAGAGACGAATCGGTTCGCCGTTTTGCCCGTCAACTGCGTGGAATGGGGATTGATGAAGCGCTGCGCGAAAGAGGAGCAAAAGATGGCGATATTGTGAAGCTATTAGAATTTGAGTTTGAATTTGTGGAGTAGCCTTCTATTATTGTCTAGTTCCAGCGCCTAGCCCCTCACAAGCCAATCCTCTCTGAAAGGTTAAAAACACCTTTTTGAGAGGCTTGTCTTGTTTTGGTTAGGGCTGGACAAGGCGCATGCGCTTTTCTAGGAGGGGGAGGAAATGAGAGAAAATAGGCCAGATAAAAAGTTTTATTTGGTGCGGGAAGATGTGTTACCAGAGGCGATGAAAAAAACAATTGAAGCCAAGGAACTAATTGATAGAGGGAAAGCAGAATCTGTATGGGAAGCTGTACAGCGTGTTGACTTAAGCAGAAGTGCTTTTTATAAATATCGAGATACGGTCTTTCCTTTTCATACCGTTGTTAAGGAACGCCTCATCACCTTATTTTTCTATCTAGAAGATCGTTCAGGGACTCTCTCACATCTATTAACAACTGTCGCCTCAACCGGCTGCAATGTGTTAACGATTCACCAAACGATTCCATTGCAAGGAAGGGCCAATGTGACCTTGTCCATTAATATTGAAAATATGGAAGGCGAAATTGATGAATTGTTAACGACACTTAGACAATTAGAATTTGTTGAGAAAGTAGAGGTGCTTGGTTCAGGTGCATAAGTTGTGCTTGGGCTAAGGCCTTTTTTTATTTATATAAGTGGGCAGAGGTTCTAACTAGGTGTTCTTAAGGACATTTCTGGAGTCATGTGTTCGGAAAAAGTTCCTGACCGGGGTTTTAAAGCCCGTTTATGGCTTCAAAAGAAGGAAAAAGGTTCCAGATCGGGGTTCTTAAGCCCGTTTATGGCTTTAAAGGATGAAAAAAGGTCTATAAAGTCAGTCTAAAATAGGAAACATTCAAATTAAACGATTGAAATCATATCATAGATAACGGTTGAAATAGGATATTATCTTGTACAATTATTTTTTTACATGGTAAAGTATTTGTAAAATACAAAATAGGGAGAAAAGCAAAAGTGAAAACAGGTTATTTAGGTCCGAAAGCAACATTTACAGATTTAGCAGTGCGCGAAATGTTTCCAGATTATGAGGCAGTTGCCTTTACGACCATTCCCGATTGCATCGATGCTGTTACGAATAACGAAATAGATATTGCTGTTGTGCCGCTCGAAAATGCCCTAGAGGGCTCCGTAAATATAACATTAGACTAT
>JALZFN010000259.1 GCA_030861545.1 Thermoproteota archaeon
ACTGAAGATGCTATAACGCAAGAGCAAAGTTTTCGTATCGTGTATGCAGCAGAGCTGAAGAAAAAGCGCGATAATGAACTGCATGACGAAAGGAGGAGAGTGAACTATCAGGAGGGAAAAACGCCGGGAAGGCGCGGAGAAATCATAATGCAGGATGAAATCAGCAAGGAAACCATCCGACGCTATTATTTGAATCAAAAAGGCTCAAAGCCTAATTCGGATATATGCTTCAATCTACGCGTCTAAGGGAGAGAAAAAAAGCAAGCTCTTCACATCGATGTGAATAACTATAGTGTCTGTGCAATTGTAAAACCCTTTTATTCTGAGATTTCGTTGCTCAATATTTGCTTTATGGAATGAAAACTTGCATGTCTAGGAGGAGCAATTATAGCGCTAGCTTATCCCTCACCATCGTCATCAAAGATCACGTAACTATGTTACCGTTTATTTTTAAGCCTGGAGTGTGAAGTTAAAACTGAACCATAGACAATATATGAGATTATTTAGAAGTTGGAAACCAAGAGGCAAGATGTACAGCTTGAAGTGCAACCAATGCGGCGAGGGTTTTTTGTCCAGCCACCAGTTGGAAGCTCCTATCTGCGGCAAATGTCTGCAGAAGGCAAAATCACTTGACTCTACTATAGAGCACGAAAAACAATGCTTAACCTGTGGCACACAGGGTGTGATATACGGAAAAGAATACTGTTATTCATGCTATTTTGGCTTTGGAAAGAAATAGAGAGAGAGAAAAAATATGCATAGGTTTGGACGAAGATCTGAGTTCCCATTGTGTGTGTCAATCTTTGCTCATCCATAGAAACTATATATCAACAAAGCCAGTGTGTGAATCGAGAAACATCAGCAGAGTCTTTTGATTGAAGATACAATAAACTATGGACTAAAGTAGTTATTATCAGCAGTGTTCATAGCATGTGCTATTGCAGCCAGATTGCAAAGCTAATTGTTGTTTCGAGATCTATGCCCCTCTGTTGAATTATTTTTACTCCATTTTTTGTATTTGGTGAAAACATACTAACCCAGCGACTCAAAACTTCAGCATATTGTGCCAGAAAAAGAAAAGCGGCGTCTTGCAGGATCTCATATTCTAAGTAGCTGGGCCTTGAAGAACTAACATAGGCGTATGCGTGTATGCATATGTGCGTATTCATGTAGTGCCTCTAGATATACAACCCTGTTGCCTATGTTGTTCATACTAGAATCATTCATAATGCTATTTAACTTCATAGTGCATTAAAGCAAAAGAGTATATGAGGAATAGAGACAGAATGGAGATAATCAGCCAGATTCTGGAGGCTGCAAATGGTGACGACAATGCTACAACGACGAAGATATTGTATAAAGCATTTCTTAGCCATGGCCAATTGAAGGGACTTCTAGCGACTCTAACTGATAGCGACTTGCTTCGCTATGAGTCTTTAAGACACACGTTTAAGACTACTGAAAAGGGTGTTAGATTTCTTAAAACCTACAGTCAGATGGACCAGATGATAAAAGTACACAAATCTAGGCTTAAGTCTGATAGTGAGAATTATTAAGATTCTGTCACTATTTTTCAACTATTTCTTCAATTTGATGGAGAGTTAGAAATTCATCTAGCCAATAAAGCGCACAAGCTCTGAGTTGACCTTGTCATGCCATTCATAGTAGAAGCCACGACCTGCCTTTTCCTCCTGGATAAGTTGTGATCTCTTAGTACCATTTTTCATCTTCTTAGCCAAATCGAATAGACAGACACGATCATCTGTTCCATGTAGAATCAGAGTAGTAAGAGGCAGATAGAATGTTAAATGATGAAAACTCTCATTTAGCGCCAGGCACTGCTTCTTTGGTCAGGTTCTCTTTGGCTCACAATGAAGCAAAACTATTCCGCAGTCAAACACTATTGATTCAACCATGGTGAATTTTTGCACCTTGTTTAACTCTTTGAATATGCTCATGCCGTTTCCAATTGCAGCAGGATTGACAAACAAATAAAATTCATCAATTAAACCAGCATTAATCAAAGAAGAATCAAATGAGGCACCACCATAAACAATGATGTCTTTGCCGTTTTGGCTCTTTAGCTTGTTGATTTCATCCGTAAGGTCACCTGTTGCAATGTCTGTATTTACCCACTCCGATTTGTTCAGCGTTTTGGTAAAAACAACTTTTGGAATTTCTATCATTTTTTTAGCAAACGCATAGTCAGGGTCATCAGGTCTAGTCATCACATCTGACCAATGTGAAATGAAGCCCTCTGCCATTTTTCGTCCAAGGAGAATACTACATACAGAATCTGTTAATTTGTTTACATATTCTTTGAGTTTATCATCCCAGTTCCAGACCATCCAATCCATTTCACTGTTAGGCCCCGCAATGTAGCCATCTAGTGACATTTGCACCTGTAGTTTTAATTTTCTCAAGTTGGTCTTGTTGTTTGCCATTTATGTTATCCCGCTCGTGCCTTCTTTAAGTCTTCCATGTCGATCTTTTGTCTATATTTGACACACACATCTATTTTTGCCCTCGATCGTATTTTTTGTAGATAATAAGTATAGCCTGAGGCTTTCCTATATCGCAAGAAGTACATTAGGCCCTGTCCTTATCTATCTCTTTTTGGTTCGCAGCAGTCATTATCCCAGGTGTAACTTTTTTTCTCTTTGCTACAGAATATGCCATAGCAACAGAAGCAATGGAGACTAGCGCTGCTGTAATAAATATTAGGTTGTAGGCACTCTCAGTTGGGAATAGGCCTGCAACTCCTTGGATAGTCCCCTGATTCATCTGTTGGAATACTCCGGCAATAGCAGGACCTACTGACATTCCTACTAGGTTGAGGAGCAGCGTCATTCCAAGGGCAATTCCGGTCATTTGCATAGCCACTGAAAGAAGTATTACGTTGAATGCGCCGGTAATTGAAAGTGAAAGCCCTGCTGCAAGTATCGCCAGTCCAGTTGAAACCATGTCTTCGCTCGAATGGAACATGAATAGAATAAAGAATCCAATAGCACTGATTACCGTACCAATGAGTGTAAGCTTAGTGTTTTTGACTCTGTTCAGGATAAAGCCTGACATGATTGTTCCAATCAGCAACACAACCATGAAGGGCAGCTGAACACCCGCAACGGCCACTGCATCGCCTCCGAATCCTAGAGGCTCCGGGCTTCTTACCATAATAGGGATAGTCAGGTATACCATGAAAATGGACATGGAGACTAGCATGAGAATGATGGTCGGAGCAAGGAAGCTTTTGCTAGTCATTAGCTTCAAATCAAGTAAAGGTGAATGTACTCTCCTTTCGATAAGGATAAACGCTGCAAGTGATAATGCGGATGCGGCAAAGAGGCTGGCAACCTGATATCCTCCGGCGGCACTATTACTGCTTTCCAGAAAAGTGATGCCGGCCAAAAATGAAATTATTGTAGCTGCAAGAAGAAGTGTTCCCTTTATGTCAATTGTCTGGTCATTCGATAGTCTGCCATTGTCTCCATCCATTGTCGTTGCTGCTGCTGGGCTCTGAACACGTACAAACCTTACTATTATCATCCAGAGTGCGATTGCGACAGGAAGTATCGCCAGGAACGTCGCCTGCCATCCAAAGTTTTCGATTATGGCTGCGCCACCCACCAGTCCCACTACAGCTCCACCAGAAAATGTCGAAGTAAATATAGTCTGGCCTATTGCAAGCTTTTTCTCTGGAAGGACTTCTCTTATGATTCCAAAAGCAATAGGGAACATAGCCATCCCGACCCCCTGAGCCGCCCTTGCTGCAAGCATGTATTCAATGTTGGTAGCAAATCGTCCTGCGAGAATGCCTACTGCATAAATCGCCATTACTATGAGCAGTATCTTTTTCTTGCCATAGATGTCAGATAGCTTGCCACCAATTGGCGTCATGACGGCAGCCGCAATTATATAAGCGGAAAGTAGCCATGACGAGGTGCTGTAGGAGATGTTGAAATTGTGAATGAAATCTGGAATGGCTGGCAGTATCATTGTCTCATCGAACATGACGATCAGGCCCAAACAACTCAGAATTATGAGCGTCCTCCACCCTGAAGGAGGATTTACATCTTGCTTTTCTATGCTAACCAACTGATTATCACCGTAACCTATTATTTTGAGTTGAGTTCGAAATTCTATGAACAGATTGCAGCAGTACGTGGTCCAAGAAATCCATAGGCTCTATTGGTAGAAGCTGCACCTAATAAATTCAATAGTATTAGTTTGCTTACCGAGTTAGTATAATCGTTCAAGCTAAGTGTTATCTTACTATTATGTTGGGTGGCCGCTGCATCAGTGTCATTGTTCTTTTTTGGTGCTCGGCAAATAAATAGCTGGAAATTATTTCTACCCTCTCCTGTTTTAGGAGCGGATTTAGCTTTATTCATATGTAGGTGTCCTGTCACGGATAAAATAAAAGGCATTACTCCCCAAGGGGAGGCCTGTCAATTACGAAGAGTCACTACTGATATTTTGCCTTCACCAAAGCGAAACATGACGGAGATATACAACGATATCCTCAGCGTAATCAATCAATCTGGATCTGACTCGAATATTGGCGAAGTTAACACAAAGGTATCTATTGCAGGGAAACCACGCAGCATTGAAAATCATGTACCTTTATTGGAATGTTCGTATCTGTATACTTGCTCAAGCTTTCTTGCCTTTCCATCCTTGAATATATCTTTTGCACAGTACTTCATAGAGAATGTAGACATTTGATCAAGTATTGGCTCAAGCGCTCTACCCTTTTCAGTAATAGTGTATTCGACCCTTATGGGAGTTTCAGGGTAGACCTTTCGCTCTATCAATCCGTCCTTTTCCATTTCCTTTAATCTGGCAGAAAGTATTTTTGCATTGATGTCTTCGATTTCCAGAAACTGGTTGAACCTCTTGTGGCCACGATGAATCATGTTTCGTATTATCAGCATTGTGAATTTCTTGCCCACGAGCTTGAAAGTATGGTTGATGGGGCACTCCATCATGTTGCATTCCATCCATTCAATCCTTTCTTGTTTGAGCAAGTTAGTGCCGGCTCACCTACTATCAGTATCATCACTTACCAATTTATATAGTTACCTTTCGTTACCTAGTAGCGTTAGGTGATTTTGTTTAAATGAAAACCCAAAGCGTAACAGTTAGCCGCCATGCGTGGTTTACTTTGGCAATACTTAGCAGCACCCTTCTAACAGTCTTTTTCTCAGAGACTATGCTTCTACCCGCGATTCCGGAGATCATACAGGACTTTAACATATCGTACGGAACGGCTGCCTGGATATTCAGCGCGTACCTGATCGTAGCTGCAGTAATGACTCCTGTAGCAGGTAGGTTGTCTGATTTGTATGGAAAAAAGAAAGTATTACTAATATTAATTACAATATATATAGCTGGACTCACTGCTGGAGGATTTGCAGACAACATATCATTTCTGCTCGTTACTAGGTTAATTCAAGGCCTCGGTTTAGCAGCAGTCCCTGCAGCCTTTAGTCTTCTTAGAGACACATTTCCTCCAGCCAAGCTTGCAATAGCTATAGGAGTGTTTGGGTCAGCATACTCTGCTGGCTCGGTAGTTGGCCTCTTAGCTGGAGCTACTGTAATCCAAAACTTTGGATGGCATGCAACTTTTTTGGCTATAGTTCCTTTTGTAGCCTTGGTGACGTTTATGATAGCCAAATTCGTAAGAGAAAACAACAGAGAGCAGGATCGGTTCGTTGCTGCTGAAAAGGCTCCAGAAATTGCCTTGAATAACAAAAACCGACTATCATCCTCATCATCATTTTCTATAGACATCAAAGGTGTACTAGCTCTTTCTGCTACGATAAGCTCATTTCTCATTGCGCTTACACTTATACAGACAGGCATAAGCTCAGAAAATCTGCCGCAGATTGCAACTGCATTCGCAGCATCAGCAATTTCATTATCTGTCTTTGTTGTCATAGAGAGAAAGATCATACCGCCATTTCTTGATTTGAGGTTGCTAAGACACAAGATCCTTCTACCATCCTACATCTTACTGATAGCCACCGGGATCACGATGTTCATGATATACCCAACCATAGTACAGCTAGTTCGGAGCCCAGTGCCGCTTGGATTTGGAGGGGATGCCGTAGATGCTGCAAATGTTCAGCTGCCTTTCATGGTAATGTTCCTGATATTTGCAAGTATCACTCCATTTATCATAAATAGAATAGGAAGCATGAGGCCAACCATCATTGGTGGCATAATTAGCCTGATAGGTGGAGTGGGATTGCTGATGTTTCATTCCACAGAATTCGCAGTATCTGCAAACCTAGCTGTGATTGCTAGTGGACTATCACTAACAATGACTGCAACATGGGACATGGTCGTGTCATCATCGCCAAAAGAGTTCACTGGCATATCTGTAGGAGTAGGCGCTCTGTTGTTGTTTATAGGAATGGCAATAGGCCCGGCACTGGCGGGTGTGTACATGGGAAATCATGAGACGGTTGCAGGAGTCGAAGGGTCATACCCATCACCTGGATCCTATAATCTGGTGTTCCTTACAGCAGGATTGCTATCAGCAGTAACCGTCGGATTTGCATCGATGCTAATAAGGAGAAGAGCGGCGCACAAGGCAATTGAGAAGAGGTGATACAACAGAGTAAAAGTATATTTTACAAAAATCTGTGCTCAATATCACTAGCGAGCATCCACGATTGACGGTGTACAGAAGGACTGGTGGAGGTCAGGCAGCAAAACACTCAAAATATTATTATTCTAACGCGCCATGCTCTTGCCAGTCTTACCATGTCCTCCTCCTCCTCCTCCTCCTCTACCATGCGATGGCAATTTTTCGAGCTTCTTCTTTTCGGTACTGGTAGCATAAATCCTCAAAGTATATCTATCCCGCGCCCGCTGGTCCTCTGATCATCCTGATTCATATGCCGTCTTTAATTTCGCAATATCAAGCTTTTTCATTTGGAGAAACGCTTCTGTTACTCGCGCAATCTTGTTCTTGTCATTGTCCTTGAGCATCTCGTCCATGAGATTGGGCACTATCTGCCATGAGAGGCCGTACTTGTCCTTGAGCCAGCCGCACTGTTCTGCATTTGGATCCGCTGAGAGTTTTCCCCAGTAGTAATCAATTTCTTTCTGATTCTCGCAGTGCACCATGAATGAAATGGCTTCATTGAATGCAAAGTTGTGTACACGGGCACTGTCCATGGCGGCAAACTCCTGGCCTTCAAGCATGAAGGAGGCATGCTTTACAGTTCCTTCCTTGTCCGGTTCTTCACCTTTGCTGTATCGGAGGATGTCCCCAACTCTTGCATTATCAAATACCGATGCGTAAAAATTGAGCGCCTCTTCCGCCTTTCCGTACTGATTTTCAACAAACATGAGAGTTGGAATGATTCTCTGCTTTATCTCGCGGTCGCCCATGAACATCACCTGCCATGAAAGACCATACTTATCCTGCACCCAGCCGTACTTCTCACTGAAGGGATACTCGGCAAGCTCCATGAGCACGGTGCCTCCTTTAGACAGTTCCCTCCACAATGCCTCGACTTCTCCCTTCGTGCTGCAGGCGACAAGAAATGATATAGAGGGATTGAATTTGAAGAGGGGGCCTGCGTTGATGAGTGTGAATTCCTGGCCGAGAAGTTCAACAGTGTAAATCTGAACTGTTCCTGAAGGGGTGTTGTGAAGCGTTGTTACGTTCTTGATTTTTGAGTTTTTGAAAATAGAGGTGTAGAACCCGGCTGCATCTTCGGCATTGTTATCGAACCACAGATGCGGTGT
>JALZFN010000290.1 GCA_030861545.1 Thermoproteota archaeon
CGCAGCAGCCCGTGTGGTCTGGGTGGGTGTGGACGCACAAGGCGGTGAAAAACTGGTTGCGCTTGCACAGGATGTGATAATAAAGATGTCCGAGCTTGGATATAGAGTTGACAAGCCTTTTTCACCGCACATGACTATCTTCAGAGCTAAGAGCAGACTACTCAGACTGAGCGAGATTTCCGCAAAATATGATGGCAAAATATTTGGCTCTGACCTGATAGATACAGTCCATCTAAAGAAAAGCGACCTCAGGCAGTCAGGCCCGATCTACTCGAACATTCACACCATATACGCTAACAAGTGAGATAGCTTGCGACGGGGTAGAACTGTCATCTCCAAAGCAATCCATATGTGCGAACCATCAGAGAACCAAGAACAAAGGATTAGAGCAGTGGCAGAAGAGGTAAAGGCACTTGTTGAACAGTATGCCGCACACCTAGATGATGTTGTTGATGTAGTATATGGCGGTTCCTTTGCTAAAGGTACTTGGCTTCCGGAAGATGCTGATATTGACATCTTTGTCAAGATAAAACCATCAGTTAGTATTGAGAAATTTGAGAGCATGGGGAGGGACATTGGTAGCGAGGCGCTCAAAAAATATGGCACAACGCTCCGCTATTCAGACCATCCGTATGTAGAATCATTTGTAAGACAGGTCAGAGTCAATGTCGTGCCCTGCTATGATGTCGAGCAGGGGAAGTGGAAAAGTGCGGCAGACAGGTCGCCGTTTCATACGCGATACATCAGCACTCAGTTTGACGACCAAAAAAGAAGACAGGCAAGACTCTTGAAGAAGTTCTTCAAAAGACTTGGCATATATGGAGCTGAAATTTCCACAGCAGGCTTTAGCGGTTATGTTTCTGAAGTGCTAGTGCTCAAATACTGTTCATTTGAGAATGTCTTGCGTGCAGCTGCTGACTGGCAGGACAGACAGATAATAGCCATCAGAGATTATAATTCAGACTTTGTCAAGGGATTTAACAACCCGGTGACGATTATCGATCCAGTCGATAGTAGGAGAAACCTAGGTATTGCGATCTCGCCAGAAAGCGTAGCGAAATTCATGCTGGCTGCCAGAGCATTTCTTAAAAGACCGTCACTTCAGTTTTTCAAAGAAAGTAAGCGTCAGAGCGCGGCAAGTAAACGACTACTTGCAAATCTGCTTGTGATAGAATTTTCACATCCGAGTAAAAGTCCAGATATTATTTGGGGTCAACTGAAGAGAAGCATAAATTCAATAGCAAAGCAATTAGAACTTGCACAATTTGAGGTGTTACGGACATCATGCCTTACAGATGAAAGAAGTTCAGCCGTCCTTGTATTTCTGCTGGAATCAATAATTTTACCTCGCTACATGAAAAAGAGGGGACCTGAAATCTTCAGGAGAAAGGACACAGCTAGCTTCCTTTCAAACACAAAAAGACCTCTTGCAATCTGGGTCAACAGAGAAATGAGAATAGCTATGATGGTAGATCGGAAGGCTACAGATGCAAGAAAATTAGTCAAATCGCTTCTGCTCAAGGGTCGCCAAAGGAGTGGTATCCCACAGAATCTAATTGTAAATAAGCTCCAAATTTATAGCGGAAATGACCGCAAAATTGAAGGCTTGGCAGGGGAGGCGGTTGGTAAGATTGTATCAACGGAACATCTCATTTTCAGATGAGGTTGACATAAGGTCTTCTAGGTTTTTGCACCTTATATTGTATCCCCGCTTTTCAGAAAGCGAATATGAAAAGCGGATTGCTGAGTTAAAGTCACTTGGGATAACGTCCATCATACTAGATGGAAGGACAATAGTAAATGGCATCCGTGTTGCAGGCAAGGGCTGCGTCGGGCTTGTAGTGAAGGCAAAATCAGGAAGCAAAGTTTACGCACTCAAGATAAGAAGGACAGACGCAGACAGAAAAACAATGGACAATGAAGCGCGCCTTCATATAATAGCAAACAGTGCAGGCGTTGGACCAAGTCTTGAGGGCCACACAAAGAATATCATTGCAATGGAGTTTATCACAGGTCAGAATATTATCGACTGGCTAGATGACAATAGCGAAAAAGCCAGGATACGCAGCGTAGCGCGGGCTATCCTTGAGCAATGCTTCAGCCTAGACAGAGCTAGCATTGACCATGGGGAGCTCAGTAGACTGGCACGACATGTCATTGTTTCTAATAGACCATACATAGTTGATTTTGAGAGCGCCAGCACCATAAGAAAGACATGCAATGTGACTGCCGCTACACAAGCCATATTCCTGCATGGCATAATTGCAAGTAAAGTTAAAGAGAGATTGGGTAAGACTAATAGAGAAAAAGTAATCCAAGCACTCAGAAGATATAAGAATTCTCAGAAAAGAGAGAACTTTGAGGTATTGCTCGACTCCCTGTCAATATGATTTTTAGCCCAGTGTCATTAATTGAAGAATGAGATGCTCAACAATTACGAAAGATAACAAAATTCTCTGAGCAGCGCTTTTTCTGTTGGAGAAGGCGCCTTGCCAAGGCAACAAAGCTTTTTGCAACTATCAGACTAGGTCTTGTAATCAGTTATCTATTTAGTGCTTTTCTGAAGCTAAAATATTGTTGGATTAGAGTTTGGATGGTGGCTATACACTCTGACTCTGTATCTGCTGGCCCGACGCAGTCGAGCCGAAGGGAATAATTCATTCAATATTCTTTTGTTCATTTCATCTATGACACGCTGCATAGCAGTCGGCGCAGCTTCCCATCGCTATACCAGAGCTTACCTGTCAAAGTCGATACCATCGATTAAAGGTAGAGTGTAGATAAGTGATCACGTAGTCTCGGCGATGAGTACTTTGACTGTATTGACATCAAGATCGAGTTGCTCTGCTATGAGTTCTTCTGAGATTCCAGATTGATGGAGGTTCCGCACTACCTCTTTCTTTTCAGGATTCACAATATTACCGGGTGGATAAAGCGAGAGTTCATCCTCTACCGATGTAACATATTTCAATATCTTTTCACATAGCTCATCTACTTTTGCTGCCGCCTCTGTAGATATCACAAGCAAATGATCTTTGACTGGAAAATTGATTAAGTTGACTTTGTCGTACATGTATGCAACTGTCTTGAGGGTGCCAAGTTCCGGAGCAAACATCTTCCTGAGATCGACAATGTAGGCAGACTGAGCATAACTGATCTCAGAATTTCTGCCCTTCAAATGCTCTTCAGTCCCTTCCCTCTGACTGCGTGCATACAAATGACCAGACTTTTCCATCACTCCTGCAGTTCTTATCATTGGGTCCAGTTCCAATACATTCTTAGAAAACTGTTCAGCTTTCATATTTACAAACGGTAAAGGAGCAAATAGAATATAGCCGTTACGCGATGTTTTCCCGCAAAAGAGGAAAAAGAAAGGTCATGCGAACTTTTGCTGCCGCTGGATATCCTTAATTCTGCCTCTACCTGTTTTTCTTGGAGCGACATTGCCTACCTTACGTCCTGGTGGAGTAGTTCTGCCGACTGAAGACTGACGGCCCACGTGCTGGTGCCTTCCGCCGCCATGTGGGTGGTATACCGCAGCCTGGGCGATCCCTCTGACTGTCGGATACAGCCTACCGTGTGCTTGCATGTATTTTGCGCGGGTGCCCGCCTTCAAGAATGGCTTTTCCTTACGACCTGCCCCTGCGATGGCTCCGACCATCGCTCTACATTTTTGGTTCAGTGTTAGGAACTTGCCCGATGGAAATTTGACCATCACACCTTCTGTGCCATGAGCAAATACTACTGCCGACGAGCCTGCCGCCTTTATCAGCTTTCCTCCATCGCCGGTGTTCTTTTCAATGTTGCACACAATTGTGCCATCTGGAATTGATTCTAGTGAAAGGATATTCCCTGCCCTCGCGACTGTGCTGGAGCCAACTTCGATGGTGCTCCCAACGATTGTGCCATTTGGCGCGGGGACATATGAATATCTTCCATCGTCAAACTGTATTTTTGCAAGAGGAGCATCGCGTCCTCTTTCATGAATAATATCAACTACCCTGCCGGTATGATGTTCGTCTAGTTTGAAATTGGGATACTTAGCTGGTGCAATCTTTCCGACAATGACTGCTCGAAATTGCTTACCTCCTCGTCCCCGGCGGCGAACTAATGTTCTCTTACCCATTGCGGCAAACAACAAGCGAGGCAATAGGTGATTTTAATCTTGTGCTTTTCTTGGTAGTTTCATATCCCGAGAGGTCGCTGTCGCGCTCTTACAGACGCATCTTGCCATCACGTTGAGCATGCAGGCTGTTATTGGATATTCATGTTCATGCTTGGTCAACGATTACATCAGCAGTCCAGTGTAATCGCTTTATGACGTGTCCATAGGGGCGGGGCACGGGTGCTATCTTACACTACAGTTGGGCGTATTTTAAAAATCATCGATGCCTTAAAAGCACATTGAAATAGGAAAATCTTCTTCTCTTTTATGACATCACTATACTCTGCGAAGAGTTATCATTTGTCATGAGGTAGGAATCAGCAATCCGGATGTAGGATCCTCAATGCGTTGGCATCATGTGTGATCGCCGGAAAAGCTCATTTCCATTAAACGCTTTTTTCGTTAAGAAAGATCTATTCTTGCTTTGCAACCTTTTCCACCAGATATAGAGGCAGCACTTTATAGTACAGAACCTCATTTTAGACTGGTTTTATTGTTGTTCTTCTATTAACCGGCCAAGCCTTAGGAATGAGGAGATAATACCGAAACGTAGGCATAATAACATACAGCTATTGCCGCTTCCTTTGCGATTTAGTGCCAATATCGCCTACATCCACAAACAATATATGATTTAAAATATATACATTTTATATAAAATAATGAAGAAATCTAGAGTGGCTGCTGTTAACTCTAAAGGTGTCGCCCAGAAGCCCAACCCAAGGTGGGGTAGGGAAGAGGAGACAGAAATATTTGCTAGAAATGTGAGGCTATTTAGGCAGGGCAAGATTTCAGATGATGATTTCCGGCGTTTCCGATTGCAACATGGAGCATATGGGTCGCGTCTT
>JALZFN010000308.1 GCA_030861545.1 Thermoproteota archaeon
AAGTTCTTTTTCCATATATGTGGCAAGTAAACAACTTACTTAATAAATATGACTGACCAACCAGTCAAATTTATTAAGGACAGGTCTCTACTAATTAGCGTGTCTCTGAAACTATTGCCTTTGAACACAGATCTTGTATTGGTGACGGCATTGCTTGTGGCCACCGCGGGAGGAATCCTACAGATAGGTGGTGCAAGCTGGGATATTACATCACATATCCTCAGGCAGCCAGAGACATTTTTCACTCCCTCTCATGCGGTACTCTACACTGGTGCTGCCCTGACAACAATTGCAGCGATAATCGCTGTACTTGCTTTGCTAAAAAATAGGGAAGAAATACGCACTAGGTCATTTTACACTGCTTTTAAACTATTGATAATAGGCGCAATCATTCAACTCATTTCCGGACCAAGTGACTTCATGTGGCATTCAGTATTTGGTGTCGATGGACTGATGAGCCCACCACACTTGGCGCTTGCAACAGGTATATTGATTAATGCTGTTGCCGCTGTAGTCGGCATTGCAAGGATCTTGCCTAATTTACAATCGAAGAGAAATCAAACAATAGCCAGAACTGCCCTGGTGCCAGCTTTTGCGGCGCTATGGTTTTCAGCCAACTGGTACATCTTTATGTTTGTACTCCCTCTCTCAAATGGCCAGCACTTTCAGTTCAATCCCAACCCAGCAGCAGCTGTAGTAATTGCGACAATATCTCTTCCAGTTGTTAGTGCAATGATCTTTGTTATATCATCTAAAACAATAGGCAGGCTGGGCGCGGCATCCGCAGTCGCGGGAGTGGTGATCAGCATGAATGTGCTTACAAATATCCTTCCAGCATACCCATCTTTGGGCGGATTTCTACCTTGGCAGTTACTTGTAGTCATTCCAGTCACCATTGGAGCAGATATTGCGCTCCACAGAGCAGGACCACGAATGGGCGTGATAATTGCGGGGGCTCTATTGGGTATTACATTCTATATCTTAAACTATCCCATGCTTCCAATGGCTTTCGCAGAATTGCTAAATCAGCCCAATGCGTCTATTAACGATATTTTGCCGAGCATGTATAGTACTCTTCTCCAGGTCATTGTCCTGACAGGCATCCCAAGCATCCTTTCCGGTATAATCGGCGCAATCACTGTGGCGAAGAAGATTCAAATTCCGCCACAAGTGGACGTGCCAATATCAAGATAGGTTCTGTAAGCGGTAGAGAAGTGATGAGCCCAAATCCTGAGACACTCATAATAGTAAAGCTAGCTCTCATAACTTGAGTTGAGACGCTGGTAAAACATAATCCATGGATTCTGTTCAGTCCCCAAGATGCTATTATACTATGTTATTTATGTTAAAATAGTGCTTCCAATGTGAATAAGTTAAGTCGTGTCTGAAAAGAAGCAAAAGATGCAAAGAGGGGTCCTTGTTTTAAGAAGTGTCATAGATGGCATCATCAGTTACTCAAAGTCCTTACATCCTAACGAAGCGATTCTGATTCTGCAGGGCAAGACAACCCGGGATCAGGTCATTATTGAGGGTCTTATTATTCCACCTTTTGCTTCAAGTGGACCATATTACTCTGGATTTTCCAATTATCACTTGCCTTTTGACAATTCATACGTAGGCACAGCTCACTCTCACCCCGGTGGTTCGAATAGGCCATCGCTAGAGGACCTTAACAGAGGATTTTATGGTGCTGTTTCGATTATAATCGCTCATCCTTATGACGACAGGACGATAGCAGCTTATGACAGAGATGGCAACAAATTGGAAATTAATATCACCAATTCCTTATGATTATTTTACTAGCAAGATGATTTACTCGATAGTCTACTTAAAGAGAATTCGCTTGCATCAAGGACCTCTATGTTATTATCCAAACTTAATCTGTTTTCCTGTACCGGAAGTGGATTTTCTGGATCTGATTGTTTTCTGCTGAATAGATAGCGTGCCTTATTTTAGTACTAATTAACTTCTTGCCATAACTCATGCATTAGAGGGGTCGGCTCATGATATAGTACATATTGTCCTACTACGTCAGGAACAGCAATACGTTTCAAAGATTGAATCAGAAGTTTGTACTATCTATAGCAGTAGCCGCCCCCGCTGGGGGCATATCTTTAATCCTGTTGCTCTTGCCCGTTCATCCAATCACTGATTTATGGCAGCCAAAGAGCGAGCCAGTGTTGCATGATCCCAGGCTCGCTCTGGAGCTTGTTGCAGAAGGACTAGATTTACCGACAAGCATGCGATTCCTAGATGACGGTACCCTCCTAGTTCTGGAAAAGAATAGCGGCCAGGTCAGGGCCGTTATGGATGGCAAGCTTCTGGAAGAACCGATAACTCGTGTTGAAGTAGCGACCGGTCCAGAGCAGGGTCTGCTTGGCATAGCAATTTGGAACGGGTTGAACGAGGGTACTTCCGTATTTCTATATATTACTGAAATCTATGAGGGTAAGACGACGAATGTCGTATGCAGATACGCCTACAATGAGCGTGAGAGGACGCTTGAAAACAAGACAGTGATTCTAAATCTGCCAGCTGAGCCCGGGCCATTTCATAATGGAGGCAAAATAGCTATAGGACCTGATGATGGCTACATGTATGCCGCGATAGGAGATGTTAGTTCAGGAGGAGGGATGCTAGATAATCAGATCTCCGGCAGACCTGCCAATGACAGATCAGTTATCTTGCGTGTAGATAGAGATACTGGAACAGGTGCGGAAGATAATCCATTTTACAATTATACCGGCAGCATGGAGAAGCTCCGGCGTTACTTTGCTTATGGTATAAGGAACAGTTTTGGTATGGGGTTTGACCCAATAACAGGAAAACTATGGATAACCGAAAATGGAGATCATGCACACGACGAGATAAATACTGTAGAGCCTGGCTTTAACAGTGGGTGGCACAAAATCATGGGGCCGATAGGAAGAACTAATGTGACAGTTCAAAATGATCTTGTCATCTTTAACGGAGCTAAGTATGCAGACCCCGTCTTTAGCTGGCATACTCCTGTAGGGGTAACAGACATTGAATTTTTGAATTCAACAAAGTTAGGAGAGAAATATAGTAACAATATTTTTATCGGCGATATCAACAACGGCAATCTGTACTTTTTTGAAGTAAACGAAGATAGAACAGGGTTGAGCTTTCATGACCCGAGGTTGCTAGATCTTGTGGCTGACCCGGCAGAAGAAGACGAGAATAGTGAGCTATCTTCTCTAATCTTTGGCGAGGGTTTTGGAGGGATAACAGATATAGAGACTGGACCTGATGGATTGCTCTATATACTGACATATGAAGATGGAAAAATTTACAGGATAGTGAAAGGCTAGTCTTGTGCAGTCAGCATTTTGCCTCATACACTTTTTACAGCCAATGACTATTATGATTCCAATAAATGTCCATGATTGAGTTTGCATACTAAGCCAATCCACATGATAATTCGTCTTTCACTAACCATTATTAATAGAAAATGACGGTGCAGAGGGTTTTGAGAGATAAGCCCTTAGAAAGTTATCTCTCTTGGCCATATTTCTACGAGGAGAGAAGAAAAGTATCTATATACATCTTCATCCATTTGTGAGGCTCGAGCTTAAGCTAATAATCCGCGAAATAATACTGGCATGATTTGCCTGTGGTTCTGTGGTCACGTATACAAGGTGGCTATCCCCTAGAGGCATAGTAATGCGTTTTATCTTTTCGTATTCTGCAAGCACATACTTTCCCTTTCCTATCTTTTGAGCGAGCTGGCTTCTTGACTTCCAAGCATTTACCGCCATTTCAAGTGATTTTCTGCTCTCATCTGGAGTAAGCAGATTGGTAACGCCAGGTCGATGATCGGAGAACATTATCTTGCCATCAGTGTCACATATGGTGACCATGCGGATATTTGTGTCTGAACTCATAATGTCTTGATAGAGTTTTTGATAGTTCATTAACACTGGACTAATACTACTGGGTCTAGTTAAACTTTAGGCACAGGATTCAAGCTATTTTGCATATGCCAACAATTATGATTATCCCTATAATCTTCTTTTCATATGTCAGTCAGTACTAATATTGGTAGCTATCTATGCAGTGCTCCTTTATACTACCTGTCACAATCGCGAAGGAGACAAGCTCATGGTACAAATCCATTCTCCGACACGCAGAAATACGGCCATAATAGCTTTAGCTGCCGTCGCATCAATAGCCGCATCGATGGCAGGTTACCATGCAGCTGAAGCTGAGAAGTATTACCATCTATCCAATGCAGCGCTGACAAATGCGGTAAGCTTTGAACATCAGGCCGACATCCAAGCGCGCCGTGATGAAGAGCTGCTTATACAAGCAACAGTCGAATACCGCAAGAACGAAACGAAAGTCGGCGACCTGTTGGCAAGTCAGGTTTCTCAACAAGCCAAAAACAACATCGAGTTTGACAACCAGACCAGGACCTTTTCGCTAACGAAAAAGTACTATGACGATATGTACTCGGATCAGATGAATTCTACCAAGGCAGAGCACGACTATCTTGACCGTGCAGAGCAGTCCGATGAATATTCTAGACTATCCATAATAGCTACCTCGCTGCTAACCGCGACGATAGTGATATTCAGTGAACTCACAAGGAAGAAGGAAAAATAGCTCGTCAAACTAGAGTTCATGGTATGCATAACTTTGCATTAGAAGCAGGTTCATACTCATATCTAAAACTTGCAATCAAACAATTACAGCGCCAGAGTCCAGAGAGTTCAGCATCAATGCATATGGACTATTCCATTACCATCAGAAGATGATTCTGTCAATGGCATAAAAAGTTGATACTGTTCATAGATATCATATCATAGTCTCGATAACACCTGGGATATGAACGATATAACATCGTGGATGGATTTAATTATTCTATTAGCCCTATGTCGTTAATTACCAAAGACAGCATCAATAGTCATAGTTACTGCACAAAATAACTACGGGTGTATAATTGAGAGAAGAACCTTGTCTATGGCTCTGTCAATTCTTCAGCTCTGACAGCCTCCAAGATCCTTGCATTGACTTCATCCATATCTATTTTAGCTCGCAAGTACTTATTCAGATCACTTGGTGCAATAATTCCGACAGGTCTTCCTGTTTCTCCATCTACCACAAGGAGGTGCCTAACTTTATTGGCTAACATCAGATCTGCTGCAGTTTCCACCGTTGCTTCTGGTTCAACGGTTGCAATGGGTGAGGACATTATTTCTCGTACGCTTACCTCTTTACTACTTATTCCTATGGCGCATACACGTTTAACGAGGTCTCTTTCTGTGACTATCCCTATTGGCTCTTCCGCCTTCTTCTGCCTATCAACGATGAGAACTGAACTGATTCGCTTATCGTTCATTCTCTTAGCAGCTTCCTGAGCGTTTTGTTTTAGATCTATCATTTCTAAGCGTGTAGACATAATCTCCTTAATTGCATCCTTCATGAATACTTGTAACAGATTCTATAATAAAAATATTCAAGATACTGATGTGTTAAGAGCAATATTATTAGACTACCATCCGCGGATCAGTCGTCTAACACGTCTTCTTGACATATAGATGTGGTATCTAACACAAGTGATGTTAGTTGCAATATTATGATGGGAGCCGTAAGAGTTTTGTCCGACTTGCCAGCGCTAGCTTACTAGGTATCACAATCCATAGCGATCAAGAATTATTAAACGAAGCAGCCATCTTTGAATAGTGAATTTGAATAATACTCATTC
>JALZFN010000312.1 GCA_030861545.1 Thermoproteota archaeon
CTACTAGGTATGCTGGCTTTAGCTCATGTTTCCGTAAGGAAGCGGGTGCACATGGAAAGGATATGAAAGGGATATTTCGCGTTCATCAGTTTGAAAAGGTTGAGCAATTTGTCTACTGCCGTCCGGAGGAGTCATGGGCAGAGCACGAAAGGATGCTAGAGATTTCAGAGCAATTTTTCAAGGAGCTAGGCATCCCTTGCCGTGTAGTGCTGCTGTGCTCAGGCGACACGGGTAAGATATCATCAAAGACATACGATATCGAGGCTTGGATGGCAGGTCAAAATGCCTACAGGGAGATTGTTTCTTGTTCAAACTGTTTAGACTATCAAGCTCGGCGGCTTGGTATACGATTCCGTGACAAGACAAACGAAGAGACTCATCTTATAAACACGCTTAACAGTACTCTTGTGGCAACAGAGCGCACCATCGTGGCAATACTTGAAAACTTTCAGACCCAGCGCGGGACTGTAGTGGTGCCAAAGGTGCTCCAGAAGTACATGGGTGGCATCGAAGAGATTGGAGGTCGGAATTGACGCATCATATATATTATATATTTTGCTCAGAGAATAAGAAGAAGACTTTATGGCTAAAGGAGCGAAAAAAGGAGGCAGAGTCAGAGACAAGTGGCGAGATAAGCAGTGGGTAATTGTCAATAAGCCGTCCGGTTTTGAGCCGCAGGTGCCTATTAACTACATTCCGGTTACAGACGCTGCTCAGACCAAGGGCCGTACTATTGAAAATACGCTGCATGACATGATGAAAGGTAACCCTGATCAGAGCATGGATCAGCATCAAATTAAGGTCTTCATTCAGATAGACAAGATAACAGACGGTGCGGCGACGACTATTTTTAGGGGACATGAGTATGCCAAGGAGTTCCTCAGAAGCCTCATCCGCAGAGGAAGCTCTATGATCACATTCACCCGCGACTATACTACAATGGATGGGCACACCTTCAGAGTCGCGGTTGTGGCATTTACCCACCGCAGAATCAATTCATCGAAAAAACACGAGATAAGATTGATAGCGCAAAAGATACTGTCTGAAAGGATCCCACAATTGACAGTGGATCAGTTTATACAGGAAATCACGGGAAGCGGGAGTCAAGATATTCCAAGAGAGACTAACAGTAAGCTAGGAGCCGATGTACTCAATGAAGCAAAAAAAATAACTGCTATCCGTCACCTTGGGATTAAAAAGACAAAGCTTATCTCGACATCAGAGTCACGAGCCGTTAAAGAAGCCAAAACTGTTGAAGCTGCACCCGCAGCTCAATAACATTCGTTTTAACAGGCTTTCCCAGTCGCTGCTGTGAAATGTCTGAACAAGAAGCAAGCCTCAACTTTTCTGTGGCAGAGGTTAACCTCCTACTCCACGCCACTGAAGATGGGCCCAAAGTGCTTCAGGCCGTTCAAGATGTACTATTGATACCCTCTGAGCGGTTCTCGAGCTCGGCCTTTGAGGGGCACTACAAGAACAGGATCCTATTGCTCAAGGCAATTCTTTCAAGCCAGGAGGCAAGAAAATTGGCCAACCGCATTATATCACTCTTGAGCAGTATTGACAAGAATCAGATGTCAAGGCTGCTTCATGAATATTCTGATGAAAAGGGCAACCTCTACATTCGGATTGACAAGCAGAGGATGTGCCAAGGCAAAGTATCGCTTTCTGAAACAGATGCTATAAGGATAAGATTTAGACCAGTGAAACGATATAACAAACCTTCAAAGAGCCTCGAAAGCTATAGGGCGCTATTTGAGTAGAACCCAACATTACAATTGCCGAAATTTAGATGAATGTCGGAAGAATATATAGGTCGCACTTCATATCTGCAAATTCCTACAATCAACTGAGGAGGTGTTTGTCTTCGATCGAATAGACCTTTGCATCAGCGGCGGCTTTGATATCTCGTCAAGAGCCAAGGCACTATCAATAAGTAGGGTTGGTGCGCCATTTTACGGCGAAGTCCGCGACGGAGTAATTTACAGATTAAGAAATAATCCAGCGGCTCCTGTCAAGTACCCCTACTTGACAGTTTCAGACAATACTGATGAGCCGGTTGACGTCGTAATGATAGGCGATCTTCTCAAAGTCAGAGATAGGCTGAAAAAGAGGGTTAAGAGAGGAACTGGGCTTGAAATGGTAGTCAGACCTGCAAGAAAAATGAATGCCGCTGCATTGGGAAAGTGGTTTGATTCCATCAATGAATTGTATGCGTTCTGCCATTCATCTCGCTGCCAGTTCATTCTTTCGAGCGGCGCGGGATCGGCATATGAAATGGTTTCAGGACCTTGCCTTGACGCGATATTGAAGACTGCAGATATTGATCCGGTGAACCACTGGCATAAGATGACAGAATGGCTTGACGGAAAGTTGTCAAAGAGGGTCTCTTATGCTTAAGAGGCGTTATAAGAGGCGATATGTCTCCATTATGCATAATGGAGGAACTAATGATGCACTTAATGCAATTACAAAACGATTTTGTGAGCTTTTCGGCTCGATTGCTACAGAGAAAGCAGCTATAAGGCTTATGAGATCAAACACGAACCAGGCTATAATAAGGTGCAGATTAGAGCAGCTTGACAATCTTCTCGTTGCGATTGCTCTTAGTGAGCCACCTGTTGTTGCAACGGACATGTCAGGAAGTATTAAGCGAATATGGCTTCGCAGGAACAATGCGAGTCGACAGGAGAAGCCATTTCGACATCACATAAAGAGATAATAATAGAAATAAAAAAATTTGTTTTAGCTTTGATACACAAGTCCTAAAGCAGTAGTGACATCTGATACATTCTTGTATTCTCTGTCTTCTAGATTTTGTAGTGCTGATATTACGTCTTCTTTATTTTCAACATTCTTATTATTTGCTACTGAGGTTTGTTGTTGCTTGGCAAAAGCAATTATCTTATTCTTGCCAGCTGGAAAATTCATGTCTTTTAGGATTTGTCCTAAGTTGGCAACCTTTGAGTAGCTTTCAACGTTTACTTCTTTTCTTTGGCCTTGAACTCCTGCCTGCTCACTTATAACTTTCCCTGTTTTTCCCATCGTATCATTTTCTTGAGGTATTTGATCAGGATTTTCTCTTTTACCTGTTGCGCTATCTTCCATGGACAAAAATAGACAACATCATAAATAAAAATCTCCCATTGCATCAAGCAAGATCATTTAATGCGTAGCACCGTGTGCACAGAATACACATTCCTTACAGTCTTAATTTAAAACAATATTGTACATGGTATCTTTTGAAATAAAAGGCTCTATTAAAAAGCGTAGCGATACGTATCGCTGCATGCGCTTATCTCCTATCTTCAACCCACTGGAGATCCTCTATTGTTCTAGTTTTTCAAAGTAGTTTTGGAGGTTGGATTCAATCTCAACTAGTACGGCGCTGTCGCCATTTTTGTCAACGTTCGTTTTTAGAAAGCCTCCCGCTGCTCCTGGATGTCCTCCCCCTTCACGAAATGTTGCAGCAATCTCGCTGCAATCTATTTGAAGCAGATTTTCGGTTGAGCGATGCTTTCCGCGTAAGCTTAACTTACCTTCTTGAGTATACGCCATGGCCAGATCAATATCGGTCTCATCGATAATCTTTCCAAGCAAAATGGATCTGCTCACAAAGGAATCGGCTTTTACAATTGCGAC
>JALZFN010000015.1 GCA_030861545.1 Thermoproteota archaeon
GCTTAAAACTCCATTTTCGTGGTGTTTTTGACTCGGTTTCTAGGTGTTTTGGTTCTGTTTTGGACTACCGTCCGCTCTGAAAGCGACTTTTTCAACAGCCTCGATCGTTTTTGAGACACGGCAAAATACTGCTACTAACTTGTTAAGGTGCCATGCGACGATCAGGTATGAACCACATCGCAGAGACTGCTACAACAAGTGCGTATGAAATCCACGGATAGAGAAATGCTGTGACTATTGAGAGTACATAACACAAGAGGGAGATCTTGCCTTTCGTATCGTTGCCCAACGCTGTAGCGAGATTTGAGTCCTTTCCTTGATGCCTGATAATCGCCCGCTCAAGCATTTCATAAGCGGCCGCAGCAAATAGAAGCACTGAGCAATACATTGCTGTGGGCCACGGCTCTCCAACATGGCCACCTAGCCACTCTGTCGCGAATGGTATAAGAGAGAGCCAAAAAAGAAGATGCAAATTCGTCCACATTACCCCTGCGTTCACACTCGAAGTTGCGCGCATCAAATGGTGGTGGTTGTTCCAGTACGTGCCGACTGTCTGAAAACTCCAAATATAAATAAGAAATACAGGAAGCAACGATATAAGCGAGGAGAACGTACCATCAGCAGGCACCCGTATACTGAGAACCGTGATAGTGATAATGATGGCCATCACTCCATCGCTGAATGCTTCGAGTCTTGCCGTACTCATTACTTATACAGTACCAGTAAACCAGCCCCATTCTCCGAACCAGTGTGTCAGAAAGGGTCGTTTATGGCATAGAACTGGTCGGACAATCCCTCTTGTGCGAAGAGGCCTGCCCATTTCTGCTTTGAAAGAGCACAGAAGCAACAGCGCAGCTTTTAGAGGATACAGGTGCAATTGCTATAGTTAGCTCGGAGGTAGACGTGCTACCCCTACTTCCCTGACGCTAAATGCTATGCACTCTGCGTGTCACAGCTCTCCTCATAAAGAAAGCTACTAGCAAGGCAATGACCAGCCCTGCGATGAAGAGAATGGGGTGGCTGAGGACGCTAATCACCAAGCTTGCGAAGAACAGCAGCACATGGATGAAGATGCTAGCTATAGATAGCACTGTTGTGGCAACTACCCATAAAACCACCAGCCCAATAGTCACAGCAATTATCCGCCAGAGAAGACTACTACTCACAAATGCCTCCCTCTTTCACGATTGCTCTCATAACCATCTACAAAAACGCTACATCTCTAGCTCTTTAGAGAACTAGAACTTCTAGTGTTCTGGCCTGTTCCGCTCCCATAAGGCATAGCTCATCTTTCCCCCATCTATTCGCACCTCTAGATGGCCCTTTTGTGCAAGTTCACTTAGCATCTGGTCTGCTTCGGAGATGGTCAGGGAAGTCTTCGTTGCTGCCCCTAGGGCAGTAAGCTCCCCGTGACGCTCTAGCAGCTCCAGTAGCTCTTTTTCACCTTGAATACCCGCATGCGGTTGTACCTTCGCCTTATGGCTGAGCGCGATCCTATTTCCTATTCCAAGAGCGACCGGTAACACCACTCCGAAGACTAGGAGTAACCACCAGTTGGAGATGTGATGAATTGCAGAGAGTGGAATAGATAGGAGTGCAATTAACCCACCCCAAACTAGTAAACCCTTGGTCGAGAGCATTGGACTCGGAAGAGCCCTTGTGGCCAAGTTAGGAAGAGTTCTTTTGCTGCGTGCGTGTCTGCCCGGTACCTCTACAGTCAGAAAATTTGTATCCAATTTAAAAGGGACTTGGTTTCTGGGCTGCCACTCTAGATCAGTTTCGGAAATGTGGTCCCTTCTGTCCAACGCTTATCCCCTCCTCTCTGCTCTTCGAATCCTACCCACCTAGAAAGCTTTGGCTTCTGCTCTTAATCGCGAATAATAGCGCACAATGGGGATCTGCCAATCATCTGGCTCAAAAATCACCGTTGATGAAACACGGGTGGAGTACCGAAAAGGAACGTTTTTGGAACACTCTGCTGTATAGAAAAGGTCGTTTTTGACACACTAATATGGCGCTGAACTATCAGGCAAGGAATTGACACATCTACCGGAGCAATACCTGATGCTACTGTTTATGACTTACTTGGGAAAAAGAAATAACACAGTATTCTTAGTCTTGTGAATAGTACCCTGGATGATCCAGCCCTGATTACAAAAGCGCTTCTTTCGTGGATTCGCCATTCCCCGCTTCCTCAAGTTGAACGGCTGGCACTTGAGCACAATGTGGTTCGGGATATTGCTGCCCGCAACAGATTGTCAGCTGAGCTAAGAGGGATTGGGTATGACTCACGGATCGTTTCGAGGCCACCTCCCTCTCGAGAAGATTTTTTCTGTGAATACCTCCTTCGCAAACAAAGCTATCATCAAGAGGTGTACTAC
>JALZFN010000035.1 GCA_030861545.1 Thermoproteota archaeon
ACGGTCGAAATGTTCAATCCTATCCAGCAAATTGTTATGATCACAAATTCTACCCATTAGGTCTTTGGCTTGCTCTTGTTTTTTTCCTGTTATCTTGACTATGACCAATCCTTCTAGCGGCTGGCCATAGAGAACCGCGGAGCCTCGAGGGGCCATTATAAAAAGGGGGAGAGCAAGCAAATCCTCCTCGCCACGTACTTTCACCCTAACTGGAGGCACCGCTTCCAACGCCTTTTGCAAAACAACAATTGCATCCCCTGAAATCATGCCGGCTGCGTTTGTGCACGACATGTCTTTCGCGTGATAGTCTATAGGGCGACTACGTGCTGACCTACGCTCTATGCCGTCAATAACAGCAATATCTGGAGTAATCCCAAAGGACATCAGGCGTTCAGTGGTCGCATCGCCAACTGAGATTATTTTTTTTGCGTCCTTTAGCATAGACGAAATTTTCTTTCTAGTTACATCTTTTTCAGCTACGAGTGTTCCAAAGGCTTTTTTTAAAAGCTGTTGATCCTCTAGATCCAGGGGCATTAGCGCTCTTTGGCCTGTTCTGTCGCCTGATTTTGCGTCTCCTCTTGTGCTTTCATTTCTGCAGCTAGTATGCTTATCCTTCCTGCAATCATTTTGGCACTCTGTGTAAATGCTTGAGCTTGCACTGACTCCGGCTCTGAGACGACAGAGGGCTTGCCAAGATCGCTGTTTTCCATGATGCGTGGATGGAGAGGAATCTCACCTATGAATGGGATCTTGAAATCTTCGCTTATCCTCCTTCCGCCCCCCTTTCCGAAGAGATAGATCTGCTCGTTGCAATGTGGGCAATGAAGATAGCTCATGTTTTCAACTACTCCAACGATTGGCACATTGAGTTTGTTGAACATACCAATTGCCTTGACTGCAACATTCATCGCTACATCTTGCGGAGTAGTCACGATCAGTATGCCAGTAATTGGAATCGTCTGTGCTATTGTGAGTGGAGCGTCGCCCGTACCAGGGGGCAAGTCAATTATCAAATAATCAAGCTCGCCCCAGCTTACGTCTGTTAAGAATTGCTTGACAATGCCGGAAACGATCGGCCCCCTATAAATCCCCGCTTGCTGCGATTGCTCGTAGAAAAAGCCCATTGAAATGACCTTCACACCCGCCACCTCAGGCGGCTGGATCTTATTGTTGGATACCTCCGGAGATGCCCTGAGACCAAGCATCAAAGGGACGCTCGGCCCGTAAATGTCAGCATCAAGCAGACCGACCTTTGCACCTGTCTTCGCTAGCGCCAGAGCAAGATTCACTGACACAGTGGTCTTTCCTACACCTCCCTTGCCGCTTGCCACTGCAATGATATTTTTGACACCCGGCAAGAGCTCGTCCATCGAAAGCGCCCTGCCTTCCATAACGCGAGCGGTGACTCTCATATCAAGATCCTTGATTCCAAGTGATGCTATGGCAGCTCGTACGTCGCGCTCAATTTCACTATTGAACGGGCAAGCAGGCGTCGTTAGCTCAAGTGTAAAAGCGACCTTGCTGTCGTTTATCGAAAGCTCCTTAATCATACCCATAGAGACAATGTCCTTGTGAAGCTCAGGATCTACAACATTTTTGAGTGAGTTGAGAACCTGATCGACCGTTACCATCGGAAAAAATTTGTTCTTACGGTATTTAAATCATCGTATTGTAGAGGTGACATTTACTATTTCTTAAAAAGGTCTACGAGATGTGTTATAATTTCATAAAAAGGCCATAGACGAGTCGCTATTTCAATATCTCGCGATGATATGGACTCCAGTTGTCCCAGATATATCACGGAAATTGCCAAGAGAATATTTACCGCGACTTGTTTGTTATTGCGATGCTCAGTGTGTTTGGCATTGTGCTTCCTTCGTGACATAGAGCCGATGAAGAGGAATTGAAAGTACACTTACGAAACATGAGTTTAGCTCAACCAGCTAACAAGTTCGATAGGAATCTTGTAACGCTCTTGCAGATCCTCTTACTACGAATACCTCAGCAAATACAAGAGGGCTTGCCATTTGGCATCGAATTATCCCTATTATCAATAATCCCGTTGTCATGGTCAAACTAATGGCTGCATCGTTAAGGTGGTAAGCAGACAAGTTTAGACTCTCAACTACTTGAAAGATGCGCATCAATTGCAGCACAGTGATGCGGGTAGGCAAGACGAGCCCAAAGAACTGAAGTTTGCTTAACAATCAGAAATAATCGATCAACTTTCCACTAAACTTTCATTCATATCTTTTAGGTGTCACTATCAAGCATGACCAGCTGCACGCAGACATTATCAGATCGTTAAGACAAAAAAATTTAGGATGGAAAGATTTTCCTTACGTCTTGAAACCTTTTCCGTAGCGTCACAATACTGATATCGCCAGACACAGCTATCTGAGCCTGGCTCACACTCTCTTGTTCTCTTAGACAGGCAGCATACAGTACTGCCACCGCCAGCGCGTTTGGATCCTTGCCGTGGGAAATGGGATCGCTCTTGATTGTAGACAGCATCTTGAGCGCGGTCCTGTATGTCTTCTCGCTTACTTTGGCCTTATTTGCTATCTTTGCCAAGTATTTGTTCGAGTCAATTACCGGCAACTGCAGGTCAAGGTTTTGTACCAACAGTCTATAACACTTGCCGGCAAAAATTGCGTCAGTATTGGCTGCTGAGGAAATCTCTTCAAGCGTTCTAGGGACCGAAAGATCTCTGCACGCAGCATAAACTGCAGCTACTATCAATGCCCTAATTGATCTCCCCTTGATAATCCTTTTGTCGAGAGCCTTGCGGTAGTTATATGCGGCCTTTTCAATGAGAGTATCGCTGAGCGACAGCTTGTCTTTTATTGTGCTCAGTATCGCGAATGCATTCTTCAAGTTGCGATGGTAACTTCTGTTATTGCTGGATATCTTGTTCCATCTACGCATTCTCTGGACCTTGCTTCTCTGCTCTGCGCTTATTGCGACCCCATTTGCATCGACGTTAGAGTATGAAATGAACGTAGATAATCCCATATCGTGAAAGGCAAGCGAAGACGGCATACCTGTCCTACTCTTACTTTCCATGTCATCGCCAGAGTAAGACCTCCATTCTGGTCCCATAGATTCAATATTGTCCTTCAATACCATGCCACATGAAGAGCAGATGGCTTCGCTTGTTTCAGAGTCAAAAACAATAGATGTACTGTCGCACAAAGAGCATACTTCTGCCGGTTCCGCTGCTAGTTTGTAACTCATATAGGAATGGTTTTACTCTGGACTTAATTTAAGTGGCATGTATACATTGTACGCGGCTTGATTGCAGTGTATTGCAGATCGCTACATAACTCTCTACCATAACACGAAGGCGCTCCGCTTAAACGGCATATTTGTTCATATTTAAGGTATGCCGTTACTTGCCGAAGATTCTCCGTCGTCAATCACTAGGTCCTTCAGGTTCGAGACTGATGTCCTAGGCGTACTCGATGAAGAGGCAAAGAGGATGGGGATATCAATAAATGCCCTGGTCGGCATAATACTGCGCAGATATGCAGAGTTTACGCGTTACTTGTCAAAAATAGACATGATCGTGATCAACCGAGAAATCCTTACTACTCTACTTGACCAGCTTGATGAGGAAGAACTGTATAAGATAGGAAGCAAACTTGGCGAGACAGTGCTGGCTGATACAATAATGTTTTGGAAAAAGGAAACGACCGAAAAAGCTCTAATGGAATATATTGAGAAAATGATGTGCATATACGGGCAACTTGGCACTTATGATGAGAGGAGAATGCCCGGAGGAGACATCGCGTTAGTGGTTCGGCACCGTCTTGGTAGAAAGGGATCGCGCTTTTTGGCGGGTTATCTTCAGGGTGGCTTAAAACAGACTCTTGCCCTCAACGCTACATTTGAAGTCACCGATTCCTCGATCAAGTGCGAAATTCCTGCTAGAAAATAGTTCCTGTCTTTCATACGGCAAAAGGTTCATAATGACCTCTCGACAAGAGTGCCTAGATTATGTTTGCCATAGTCCACATGAGCGACGTTGTCAGGATTCCTCCAAACAGGCTAACTCATTCTCTCAATGACGCAGCTATGCAGATACTTAAAGAAAAGTATGAGAGCATGATAAGCCCCGACGTTGGATATGTCATCATGATAACAGATGCTGATCCTAGTTCAGTTGGCAAGCTAGTCGCCGGCGATGGTGCCACTTACCACAAAGTCACTTTCAAAGCTCTCACATTCTATCCAAAGCTTCAAGAGATAGTTGAAGGCGAGGTAGTGGAAATCACTGATTTTGGAGCCTTTGTTAGGATAGGCCCTACTGACGCCCTTCTTCACCTTTCTCAGATTACCGACGACTACCTGAAGAGTGACGTCAAGCAAGGAGTCATCATAGCGAATCAGACTGCCAGGTCACTCAAAATAGGGTCCAAGATTAGAGCGAGGATAACCGCAGTAAGCCTTGGCAAAGGAGCAGGCATGGGCAAGATAGGCATAACGTGCAGGCAGCCATTCCTGGGGGCTATAGAGTGGATTGTTGATGAAATAAAGAAGGCAAAGGCTAGTGTAGAACAACCGACAGCTGCTCCAAAGGAGAGAAAAGGCGGCGACAAGAGGTAGTGGCAAAGGAGAAGGCATGCAGAAAGTGCAAGGTCATAACAACAGGGAAGGTCTGCCCTAACTGCAAATCGACAGACATGAGCGCTGACTGGTCAGGCATCATATTAGTTTTTGATCCTGTGAATTCACAAGTTGCTAAGACACTTGAAATTGCTAAGCCGAACAAATATGCTTTAAAGGTTACCTAGATGAACGATTTGCAGACATTTCTCAAAGTCAGAGAAATGCTTGCCAGTTTTTTGCAGGAGGACGTCGGCACGGGTGACATTACAAGCAACAATATAATTCCCAGACCCTTAGCAGCCGGAGCTGAAATTATCTGCAAGTCACGCTCTGCGATTGTCTGTGGGCTTGAAGAATCATCCATACTCTTTGATCTATGTGGCTGCGAGTGCCAAATTCTTGTAGAGGATGGCTCAAAAGTCATCGATCGAATGGTGGTCATGAAGGTTTTCGGAGATGCTAGATCCATCCTTAAGGCAGAAAGGACTGTACTAAATTTGATGATGAGAATGAGCGCTATAGCAACTGAGACCAGGCGTCTGGCAGATCTTGCAAGAGACGTCAAAATATTGGCAACTCGCAAGACGGCGCCAGGCCTTCGGTATTTTGACAAGAAGGCAGTAGTGTTAGGCGGCGGTGCAACACACAGGATGCGGCTTGATGACATGGTCCTGATAAAGGATAATCACCTAGCTCTTGCCGGCGACGTTGAAAAATGCGTCAAGCTTGCTAAGAAAAATACAGGCTTCTCAATCAAGGTTGAATGTGAAGTAAAAAACAAAGATGAGGCACTAGAAGCGGTGTTAGCAGGAAGTGATGTTGTCATGCTGGACAATTTTACGCCAAAGCAGGCTCGAGATACGATAATGCACATAGCGAAACTTGGACTTCGCAAAAGGGTAAAAATAGAGCTTTCCGGCGGAATCAATAAAAAAAACATCAAGCAATACGCGAGGGCCAAACCTGATTTTATTTCGCTTGGGTACATTACGCACTCCGTAAAGGCAATTGATTTTAGTCTTGAGGTTAGGAAATAGCTAGCATTCGGTCAATCGCAAGCTGCGCCTTGTCTGCGATCTGCTTTGGCACCTTTACTTCATAGACATCTTGTGCCAGCGAATTATACACCTTTTCTATCGTAATTTTTTTCATGTACTTACACAATGCATCACGCTTGAGAGGTATGAACTCCTTATCCGGATTCTCTTTTTGCATGCGATATAAAATTCCAGTTTCAGTAGCAACCAAGAACTGCTTTGCGGTAGATGCCCTTGCATGATTC
>JALZFN010000040.1 GCA_030861545.1 Thermoproteota archaeon
GCACCGACAGCTATTCCGACTGCACCAATCCATCTACTGAGAAGGGCACTTTTTGCTATTGCAACTCCAAAGATTATCCCAACTGCCCCCTGAAGCATCTTGAAATAACTATTGATACCAATCTCCGTCCATCTTATCCCTTCGGCTACTCTAAAGGCAATGGCTTTTTCTTCTTCACTACCAGGAGTAGAAGAAGGGGAAATAGCATACCAACTACTAGTTGCAATCTTTTGTGCAACCCCGTCAACAGCTTCTAGAATCGCATAGGTGCTGGCTGTAATTATTGCTGCCGCTAAGCCAAACCATGCTAGTGCTGAAGCAACACTTGATTCTGAACGTAAAAGCAACCGATGAAGCGCTACAAACCCACCAGCATAAATTAACATTAGACCTGCAAACTGACCGATGTGGGCAGCTATCCATGGATCACTCTGGGCATACGCCGCAAAAACGGCTGGATTGTCCATTGGGTCCCTAGTACCTGCATGAAACCCAATGGTAGATACCATGAAAATAACAATACCTGCAAGGAATGCTATTGAGCCCATACGAAGCATAGGTCGCTCAAGCTCAGCTGTGCTTGCAACCATAGCCCGACAGCTGCACGAATTAGCTTATTACGGTTGTGAGGCAAAGTGCTAATTTTTAATTATATCATAATAATTTGACATTCACTAATAACAATTGAACATTTAATAAAAAGCTCAATTTTCACTATATTCTCATAAAAGTACGGGGCTTTGTACCTGGCTCGCTCCAGCTCGTGCCTGCTCTATCGTAGCTGCAAACTCTAGTATGGTTTGAAACTTGCTCTTGGACTTTAGCCCAAAACATGGTTCCCCCATTGAGACCTGCATCCAATACTATGGTCGGGCTTCCCTCGCCAGTACAGTAAATATGCATGTTGATGCCATCACCACCCACACCGACCAGTCTTCCAGGCGGCTGACGGGAAGCACCTATCGAGCTATAGGATACAATCACCTGTGTGTTTACAGGCGTGATTTTGGTCAGCAAATGTTCTCTGAGGTAGTTTTTGGCGTCTGAGGTGATTAAGTCAACTTTGCGCTCAAAGTTTGGATCTTCAATTAAATCTAAGTTATCTTTTTTCTTAGCGCCAAGTAATGGATTTGCTTCTCCTTCTTCTTTTCCTTTAGCAGCAGCAGTAGTCTTTGTCACAGCATTTTTTGTGATATAAGGGCGCACTATATATGGTACAATATCATTGATCAATATGCGCTTATACCGTATTATCAGGGGCACAAAAAGAAAATAACTGCATCATTCATTATGATTTTTCATAACAGGGGCATTCTTATTCTAATCTTTATCGGTCCAGTATGGAGGCCATAAATCAGCAGGCAGTCTATCATCAGCTACATGTTAATCAATGAATAAGACAAAACTGTAAGAAATAATATTCTTTGGCTTGAAACAAACTTGATGCCCTCCCTTTGACTGGTATTTAATCAGCAAAAGTTACAATCTTGTTGTCGACGATTGCGCAAGATTTGCATAGCCTTAATTACTAGATCACACTATTAGTCACGGATGGTAGACCTCATCTACGGCCGGAGCATAACCGACCTTTTGCGCGAAATGCCGTTTTACATTAGCATCTTTAAGAAAATGGCTGCGTACAAGCTGTTGAAGACAAAACAGCCGATGTATGGCTCTGTTGATGTTAATAATATCTGCAACCTTCACTGTACCCATTGTTACTGGTGGCTCAACCGCAAGGAAGAGCGTGACCTGACAGCAGAGGATTGGCGCAGGATAATCAAGACTACTTTCAATAAGCGGCATATATTCGTCACCACCCTAGTCGGTGGCGAGCCAACCCTTCGGCCAGAGATTATAGATGTCTTTTGTAAAGAAATGCCCCATAGAGTTTGCGTTGTCACAAATGCCACTTTTCCTCTAAAGAGGTACGATGGCCTCTACTTTTACTGGGTGTCGATGGATGGCACTGAGAAGGTACATGATACGATTAGAGGAGAAGGAACTTATGCGAAGGCAAAGAAGAATATACTTGAATATATTGCGAGCGCAGACCGTAATGGCAAACCCGCCTGGAAAGATATTTGGATCACAATGACCATAAACTCACTAAATTACATGACCGTTGAAGACCTAGCAGAGGAATGGAGATCCAAGATAAACAAGATTGGTTTTCAGTTCCATACTCCTTTTGTAAAGGGTGACCCTCTGACACTGCCATTTGGAGAGCTACGAAGCCAAATCGTTGACAGGATTATTGAAATGAAGAAAAAGTATCCCAGCTTCATTGTCAATCCTGTCAAGCAGTTACTACTTATGAAAGGCAACTGGGGAGGCGTTGGAACGACTCCAGTAGATTGTCCATCCTGGGCAATACTGTCGCTTGACCATATGGGAAGAATGAAACAACCATGCTGCATTGGAAGTGCCGACAGCAAGAGCCTGAAGCCTTTGTGCGAAGATTGTGGCCTAGGCTGCTACTCGATCCTTGTAGCACAGGGAATTAAGGGCAACTAATGATCCAATTTTTTAGAAGTTGGATTACATACTGAGCACCAATGAGAATATATTTTTACATGAAACGCTTCAGAATACAATTCTACAAGATGATATCTCTGCATCGTTGAGCAAGATGAGCATTTTACTCATTTCTTATCGCATATCTATAATACCACCTATGTCCTATTACAAGACAAGAAGAAATGCCAATGCTTATGCTAAAATGTAAAACCTGCGGAGAGGTCTTTGCGGGTACATATGTGCCCGAAGGCAGCAGCAATGATTTCAAATCCGCAGCCACGAGTGCAGATACTTCGCACACATGCTCAAGAGGACACAGAAACGAGTATACTGCATCAGATTATATGGACTGGTCATAGGTTACATTGAGTATTGGCATTGATTTTGATGCGGTTATATCCTCGTCTAGAAAAGTAATGGGAAGGATTATCTTGAAGTGATTGGATATATCTGATTGCAGGTTGCTAATAAAGTAACCAGCGAGATGAACATCATGATTGAAGATACTGAGGAAGAAAAGTTTTTTCGTAGCAGATACGCAAACGAGCTTAAAAAGAAAAAGCAGGATGACAGGTATCAGGAATTAGATGACGAAAGAAGGAAAGTAAAGCAGCAAGGAATGAAAACACCTGGAAGAAGAGGGGAACAGATAAAGCATGAAGAGATAGATAGAGAGATTAGCCGGAGATATGCTTTAGGAAAAGAAAAGAAGATTTATGACAAAAATGGCGCCTAGTTTGTTGTCATATTCACTTGAGGTTGAACTTGCCACAGGTTAATTTTATCATGACAGCGTCTACAGTAGTAGCAATCCTTTGACTCTAATTATATTTCAATCACATGAACTGGATTAAGTCTGTATGAAATAGGCTTAATTCTTCATTATGGTGAAAATTTAAACGGTTTATGTTCTCAACCGTCACCTGTTATCACATTCTAGAGGGGGTTCCTCTCGAATGTGACGGAGAACAGTAGCCACAATAGTCAGTGTTTGGCCTTTTATGGCATATGCACTCGCACTTGCCCCCCCTGTTAGAATATTTTCTTTTCAACTACTCAAATGTGAATACTAACCTAATTAAAACTATACAAGCTATGCAATTAGATGAAAATAAGAAAAAACAACTGTGGTACTTTCCGTTCGTTGAAGGCAGTTGCCACATTAATTTGGTTTTTTGTATGTTTTCTATTGTTGTGTTGGTACTAGCTCTGCAGTTGCGAACCTTGCACCTACATTAGTGACTTTCACTTTGCAGCTTTGGCCAACTTTGCCGCCCTTAACAAAGATAACAAATCCTTGTACTCTGGCAATGCCATCACCTTGTCTGCTTGTTTCAGTAATTTGCACGTCGTATTCCTTACCTGTTTCTACAGGCTTTGGACCGAAGCTGCCGCCACCGAAGCGGTTACCTCCGCCAAACCTTCTTTCGCCGTATGACATTAGTCAAGCACAATATGATTGTCATCTATAATATAAACGATGATTTGTTCAAACCTAACTTTCCTTACAAAAGGGGGGCAACAGCTTATTGAACATCATTGATCCGGGCTTTTACAAGCTTGATTTTATTCCACCTGAATCTTAAGGACCTTTTCTTCTCTGACGCTAGGTTTTTCATAAAAGTCTTACCATAGGCAGTTTTGTTCTTGACCTTAGCGGGCTCTTTAATTTAGGCCTGAAGACAAATTCTGCTTGTTAGATATTCTTGTCTATTTGAATTCTTTGAGTAATTCGAGATTACATATTCTATCGCTTTATCTCTGAGCTTGACGGCCATGATCTCAATCTCTCTGTTACAGCTTACACATTGCAAAGCCAAGCTAGGTAAGGCTGAGACACCTAAAAATGATCTTTCATGCACGGATTAAGCCAAATTGCATAATACGATTTCGTCTTAAATCACGTATTCTAGTCTTGTTAAGACGGTAGGGTAAATCCAAATGTAGCTCCTTTTTGTTCTTCATTATTTTTAGCCCATATCTTGCCCCCATGGGCCTCAACAATACTTTTTGATATATACAATCCAAGTCCTGTTCCTTTCTCTGATTTTGTGGCAAATTTGGTAAAGATCTTAGACATAATTTCAGGGTCTATGCCTTTACCTTCATCCCTTATCAAAATTATTGCTTCATTATTATTCGCTTCAGAAGATATATTGATTTTGCCTGCAGGAGTAAACTTGATTGCATTATCGAGTATATTGCATATAACTTCTGCAATTCTTTCTTTGTCTGCATAGACTGAAATATCTATTGGCTCGTACGTGATCGTTATATTCGCATTATCAATCTGGTTTTTTGTATCGCTTATTGACCCGAATATGACATCCTTCAGACTGAACCATTCCTTATTCAATCTTAATGACTGACTCTCAATCCTTGCCGTCTCTAGAATATCCGACGATAGTCGTTCTAACCTTTGTGCGTTACGAAGAATCATGTCAATTTCATCTTTTGATATTTCTATTTTATCTTTGCCATCTTCAAAATTTAACTCTATTAGCTCTGCCATGCCTAGTATTGGTTGTACCGGTGTTCTAAGTTCATGAGCAGCTATATTGATGAACTCTTTTTGCATCTTTTCATTACTTTCTAATTCCTCGTATAGTTCTGTCTGTTTCCATAGACTTTCAAACATTGAAAGATACGACAAAACGCCCGCTTTGCTATTAGAGTATGTCGATAATCCTATTGCTTCATAAAATGTCTTCTTGTGGTCATCCTTTAGCTCCATAACTAAGGATAATTTATTATCTATGATAAGAATAGTCGCTTTACCTTTCTCTTCTTGGTGAATAAATCTTGTGGAGATGCTTTTATTATTGTATATAAAGTTGAGAATTAATTCATCATTTGGCATCAATACCTTTACCTGACACTCCTTCTTGGAAGCAGCTTCTTGAAGCAGAAATAATATTCCAGCTTTGTCTTGCCTAATTAGTGCA
>JALZFN010000077.1 GCA_030861545.1 Thermoproteota archaeon
AGCGAGTATATTTTCATTTGACATGAAATTCACGTCACAATACAGGCTGTTAGCTTGATTATACCTAAGGAAGCGAAGATCAACCCTTTTGGCGCCTCCGCTTTGTGGATTATCTAATTTGATCCATTTCTAAAAAAGCGAGTTGTTGGTGTTCTTAAAGTAGATATAGACATTTTGGTTTCTGAATAGTAATTCTCAGGATAGATGTAACTGGACTGCTTGCTTCAATTCTTTAACAGCAAAAAAGTATATGCTCAAATAACATTAATTTTGTAGACAACATAAACTGTCACGTAATTGTAATGCATTTAAAAACAAGTGATCATGCTATAGCATTCATTATATGGTAAAGGTCGAAGCGTCGAAGACTGTACATGCATCCCAGGACAAGATATTTTCTCTTATTACTGATTTTGAGAAACTTCCTTCAAGGTTTCCAAGTAGATACCGCTCCATAAAAGTGATAGAAAGATCGGGAAATTCAGTAACTGTTGAAGAAGATGTAACGGTTGGGGGCAGAGAAATACATCAGATTGCAAGGCACATGTTTGAGCCAAAGCACTTTCTTAGAAGTGAAGTAATCGACGGAGATACAAAAGGATCGATAGTTGAAATAACACTCAAGTCAGAGGACCCCGGTCCTGACAACACAAGGGTATCAGTTAATGCTGACTTGAAGCTTGGCAAGCTTGGTTCAGTGCTTGGTGTCTTTGCTAAGGGCAAGATAAAGGGTGGGCTTGAGCATATGATAGAAGAGTTTGGAAATGTTGCGAACAAAGCAAGCTAGAAAAATGCATTCAGGCGATCCGCTTTTGGAATACTGTTGCAGGGGCAAAAGGGAATTTGTGATACCACCAAAGATACAGAAGTGATAGTAGCATTATCTGCAGAAAACAGGGAAAAAGTAGATCAGATGATAAACAAGGTTATAGAAGCTGGCGGCAGAGAGTCTAGAGAACCACAAGACTACGGATGGATGTATGGACGCAGTTTTCAAGATATTGATGGACACCTTTGGGAAATAATACATATGAATAATGCAAGTTAGTCATATATTGAAGCAGCATTGAAACGTGAAACTAACTAAGGAACTTGCTTCTTCCTCTTCCTTCACCAACAACTAGAGAGTTAAGAAGAAAAATTTTACACTCAAAACATGAAGTATAGAGCCTACATTCTTTCTTATTTCCTATCCCTATCATCATCATACTTTTTTATTCCATTCCCTATCTTTTCAATAAAAGCAATTTCAGATAACGGCTTTCTTAGTCTTGGTGCAAATGCTTTTTCTCTCAATCTATCAGGTAATACATGATATGTGTCCTGATATCCTATTGCGATCATAATACCTACCTCGTAGTCTTCAGGTACGTCAAAGATTTCTCTAGCTTTTTCTACATCAAAGCCACCCATTTCATGCATAATTAGACCTTGATGAAATGCTTCAAGAAACATATTCTCGTTTGCAGCTCCTAAGTCATGAAAATGAAGCCTGTTCAGACTCCCATTCTCAGAATATGTTTTTTTAGTTATTGCGCAAATGAGAATTGGAGCCCTCTTGGCATAATCATTTATCTCTTTTAGAACAGATTGTGCCTTCCTTAACATTTCTGGATTATCATTTGTAAAAACAATGTATCGCCACGGCTGTTCGTTACGCGAAGAAGGAGCCCATCTAGCAGCCTCTAGTATAGATAACAGTTTTGATTTTTCAACAGGTCTCGTGGAAAATGCCCTGGCGCTCCATCTTTTAGCTATGAGCTCACTAACCGGGTGGTCTGTCTCTGCGTTCTTTGCTACAATCTCCTTTCTTTCCAATTCACTTGAAATTCTATTTTGGTCCATGTAAATAGTGTACTATCAATGCAAAATATGTAAGCATATACTTGACCAACCAGATGATAACTCTTCTGCTGCATATATTACGTCCAGAGGCTTGTTTGTTGTCTGTGGGCCATGCTATGAAAAGTACTGTAGCATATTCGGTCCGGCATCACTAGAAATAGCTGCTACAGTGAGGTGCAAGCAGCTGCTATGACAGTAGTGACAATCCCCAGAGAAGAGTGGGAAGACGAAAACCAGAAGATTCTACACTCAAACGTACTGCATAGGGCTTATTCAATAGACGATAGAAATAATGTATGTGCTGTATGTGGGTTGATATTCGACAAAAAGACCAAGCAACACATATCCAGATATGCAGCCGATGTGGCAGCCCAAGAGAAGATATCCCTGTTACTAGCCGATTCTTGGATTGGCGCTGGACGCTATCTAGAGAAAAAGGAGAGAAGTTTGCACGCCTCTAACGCTATTGGAAGAGGAAGTAGCTAATCATGGAATCTTCTGTTAAAGAACACCAGAACACCGCCTTTATTGCCTTCAGGTCAAAAAGCCAATACTTAGAGAGAATACGATTAACAACATGGCACTTAACCTACAAGCTGTCGCCAGAGCAGCAGCACCAGACCATGAATCGTGTCAAGTGCTTATGCGGCGGCATGTATGCAGTAGATATAAGCTATGCTTGGTTTGTGATGGACATTCAAAAACTATATAGATATACTGGCACTGTCTTTTGTCGCAATTGTATCAGGACTGCGCTTCTGCGTGAGAAAGAAGAAGAAGAAAAGGGAGGAGGCGATTTTAGCGATGGCCATTGGACCGCCGATTAAGCGCCGACAACTGTTCATTCTGGCTGCTATGGCAGCAACAGTTCTGGCCACCGCCTCATTGATTATTTTCTACAGTGGCAAGTTTGCATCAGCAGGAGCAGCACAAGAGAAACCACTTCAATAGGAAGATTTTTGACAATACTCATAGAGCCAGATTACAGAGACGATATTAATCGAGCTGAGAATACCACTGGAGCGATGATTTCAGTCAATGGATAGAAGCAAGTAACAGCAGCTAACTTTACTAATGTCTCTAGCAGTAGCGGTGGTGAGAGCATCATCATCACTACTAGCTAGTAATAGCAATAACAATAACGCATTAGCACAAACAACGACAACAACTGCGACAAATACTACACTACCTCTGGCACGAATGCAACAGCAGCAACTGGAGAAGAATCAGTAGAAGAAGCTGTGGGAGGAGCACAAGTAGCAGAGTAGCAGAGCGGTAGTATTATGATACAATCTCTGCTTTACTATACAAACACAAAAAGACTCGGTTTTTTCTCTCATTTTTGCGCCCCCAGTTAGTAATCCCTGATTTTACAATGCTGGATGCTCTTGTTCTTGCTGTTAAGATTGCAGCTGTTGTGAAAATGGTGAGATTGAGGGTGCTGGTTCCTGCTGCTGAGGTGGCTGGTTGACTTCTTCAATTCGGGAACGAGATTGTCAAACTTGGGTCTAAGCTAGATTAATATTCATGTTCTTCCAAATGATATTACGGTGGACTTCTCAAACCGTCCCCGTACCATGCAAAAGAATAGACGACAGCAGCAGCAACAATCATTCAAGCAGTTCTATGCCAAATATCGAGAACTCATCCTTTTCAACAAAAATATCGTGGTTGCAGCTATAGCTGCAATTATTACAGATGCGATAGTTGTTCAATATGCTGCACAAAGCATTACTAACAACGCTCTCGTTTCTATTTTCTCTATAATAGCAGATATAGGGATGTATCTCGCTGCATTTGTAGGTCTATTCTACATCGATAATAGAAAGAAGTATATTGACACTGTTACAGGCAAGAGAGATTCAAATAGGTTTAAACAAGACGCAAAGAAACTAGTGACCGCTTTAGGCGTATCTGAAGTGATATACATGATAGGCAAATTCACATCAATCTACCTATTATTACAATCAAATGTAGCCCCACCGTATCAAGTCGCAATGCTTTCAACCCTTCTGGCAGGAGGATTCTCTACCGTTACAGCAAACTTGATGATAAAGGCACAAAAGCTATTCTAGCGAATGGACAGGGATACGTACTTGCGTGCGTGCGCCCTCATTCTCTTATTCCGTCAAGAGATGTATCGACAACAGCTACTCTCTTTACTAATCTGCATTTACTACCATACAGTTCCAGCAGCTCAACGGGTATTCGTTTATCCTATCAAACTTTAGCTTCTTACCACATATGCTACAGCGACAGCAGTAGCCTCTAATGCCCAATCCCTTCTCTATTGTCAAGAGTAAATTAATATCTGGGCCTGCAGCCATTCTAAAGCCTCAAGCTCTGCCAATAACCTATCCATCTCTTTTATGTCCTTACTATTCTTTAATAGCTCCTTCTTTTGCATAATTATAGCTTCAACCTTTTCCAAGTCCTGAGCAGCAGTCCTGATGGCGTCTATTTGTATCTGAAATGTGCTGTTTAATTCTGGTTTGTTATTCGGATTAATCTGTTCCCGCAGAAATGAAATTTTTTCGTCTATTATTTGCTGTAGAGTTATGATAACCATATATGGAGAACGAAGTCAAGCAACGTATGGCTAATTATTAAGCCAGCTAGCACTCAGGTGGGAGGGAGGGTGAAGGCGTTAGCCGGCAGCAAATATCTGCTAAATTTCGGGCCTAACTGTTCATTTAGATAATTGCTCCGCAATAGCATTGATGAAGAGTTAATCAATTATATTTCTCTAAACAAGCAAACAGCTGCTGAATGGCTTCTTCTTATGAACGAAGCAACATAACCATTGAAGATTTCATTGATAAGCTGATGAGTGGAGAGTATTACGTTAATCCTGAAGCACACAATAATCCAAGACAGAGCGACATACTTGAGGACTTGGAAAAGGTTGAAGCTATAATTATGCAAAAGAAGGAGCTATTAAAGAATAGTAAGGACATAAAAGAGATGGATAGGTTATTGGCAGAGCT
>JALZFN010000157.1 GCA_030861545.1 Thermoproteota archaeon
TATGGTGTCTCTCCTTTTTCTTCTTTCTCTGGACCCGCTTGTGCTTGAAAAAAGTCGTTCCTAATTCCTGCGTAAGCTACGATACCACCGAACATACCGCTGACGTTGACTTTTCTATCCCTGATAATCAGCTTATAGCTTATGTCGATAGGTATCAGCTCTGAGAGTTAGGTTATAGAAAAATATATATGTCATTATCAAAGGTTAAGCCATTGACAACTGTCTATAATCACTAAAGAAGTTTGTGAAATTTAGGCCAGGTGCGTTAAAATAATGATAACAACCATAGCAAATCAGGAGACTAGTAGCAAGATCTCAAGAAAAGCCCATTTCGGATTGTGTAGATATTGTTTCTGGTGTGCATCTTCCTTAGATGGAAAATTAAGTGAAATCTGTCCATCATGTCAAAGTACCAGTATTGACTCAATACCGATAACAGGAAAAAAGATCTTAGTTGACAATTATGTAACAAAAGATAGAGTAAATAAAGATTTTTCCCATCAAGCTTTCCTAGTAGTTGGCTAAAGCCAAAACGCCAGCAGTCATTACGGCAACACAAGAAATTGTCCGGAATGTAGATGAAATGGGAAGTACTCAACTTCTAATACGTAGTAATGGTTTTTATAATGCTTAAACTCACCGAAAAAAGCAGAAGAAATGCTGATACCAGTAAGATGTTTTACATGCGGCGGCCTTATTGCGGACAAGCAGGCCGAGTATTCAAACCGAGTCAAAGCTGGCGAGGATCCAGCAAAAGTGATGGACTCGCTTGGATTGAACCGTTACTGCTGCCGTAGGATGTTCATTTCAAACGTCGACACCATCTACCAAATTATTCCATACTATGAAGCGCTTAGAAGACGCATGTCTGAGATTCAGTCCGACATTGAATAATTTAGATAAATAATAATTAATTATGTAAGTGCTGTGAATAACCATGCCTTCTATTACATCTATTCGAGGTAGAATAGTTTTCAATAGCCGGGGACACAAGACTATTGAAATTGATATTGTAACTGACAAGAAATTTGTGGGAAGAGCCTGTGCACCTTCTGGTGCATCAGTGGGCAAGTTTGAGGCCCAGAGCTTTCCACAAAATAAGGCTGAAGAAGGCCTCCGCGCACTTAATGCCAATATCAATAAGTTTGTAGGCTTGCACGCAGAGAACCTGCAAGAACTGTATGATGCTTTGAGGTCTATAGACAAGACGGACAACTATAATCAGATCGGCGGTTCTGTTGCATACGCTCTTAGCATAGCAGCTGTTGACTCAGCCTCCAAAGCCTTTGACATTCCACTTTTTGAGTTGCTAAAACCCAGCAAGCCGTATAAGTTTCCTCGTCCGCTGGGCAACATATTAGGCGGTGGTGCACATGCCGGCCCAGGCACTCCCGACTTGCAGGAAATCCTTGTCTGCCCACTGGCTGCAAAGAATATAATCGACGCACTTGAGATGAACTTCAATGTACATTCTGAAACGCGTAAGGTGATAGAATCTATAGATAAGCGCTTTACCTACGGCAGAGGGGACGAGGGAGCTTGGGCCCCAAATGTGAACAATGATCAGGCTCTTGAAATCGTGGAGATAGCAGTAAAGAACTGCGGCTACACGCTTGGGAAGGACATGGCAATGGGGATCGACTTTGCCAGTTCGTCGTTTTGGGACAAAGAAAAGCAGGTGTACAATTATGCACGTCAAGGCGTCGAGCGGGATACTGGGGAGCAGGTCGACTTTGCGAATAGTTTGATGCGTGACTATAAGTTAGTCTATGCTGAAGATCCTGTGCATGAAGACGACTTTGAAAGTATGGCAGTTCTCACTAAAAAGAATCCTGGAACGCTGGTGACAGGCGATGACATGCTTGTAACTAATGCCGGCAAGGTAAGAGAAGCAGCCAAGTATGGAGCGTGCAGCGGAGCAATACTAAAGGTCAATCAAGCAGGCAGTCTGTACGAAGCAATGAAGTTTGCTCAAGAATGTGAAAAGAATCACATGAAGATAATAACATCGCACAGGTCTGGTGAGTCGACTGACTCACACATTTCTCACATAGCCATATCCACAAACTCTAAGATGCTGAAATCTGGGGTGTTAGGGGGCGAGCGTGTTGCGAAGCTAAACGAGCTTGTGCGCCTAACAGAGTATGATTTAATAGAAGGTATGCAATCTCCCATACTATAAGAAATCTACTTGTGTACTCATGTTCTTTCTTCCTATTCTTCTGTGGTTGGCAGACTTGGTTGATTATGCCGCCCCGCGACGTGGACGCGCTGCCAGGGACCACTATTAACTCAATCGCTTTATTTACCTCCGCAGTACTTTCATGCGGTCTGCAAAAATGTTGGAATTTTGTTCAAATCTTTCTGGCTCTTGCCGCCGTCAATGATGTTGAAGATGTCCAACGCTATGCTATATTCGGAACCAAAGCCCATAATTTCAAGTGCATCTTTGACGGTAGTAAGCAGTACTTTCTTGTATTCGGAAATGCTAATGTCTTCTGCATTTATCGGAATGACATCTTTTTTCTTCCCGTTGGCATCCGTTTTGTAGTAGTATATGATGTCACCCTTCTTTGCTCCAAAGTAGAGGCCAACCTTTTTCTGGACTGTGTTACTTACATATTCAGTTGGATCCTTTGACAATGCGACAAAGATCTTCGAGATGTTTCAGAGAAACAACCATCCAATGCATCATAGTTGAGTGTTCTTCTAACTTTTTGTAGACTTCCACAGCTTCGTTTCTTATTTGACAACGCTATTCTTATCTGACACAGCTAAAACTTATGTTAATTGATTTAACACTATCTTAAAATAGAATATCTTGTTACGGTAAACTTGGTGGGCAAGCTACCATCAAACTTCATAAGGTAAACATTTTCTCCACGGTTTTCCAACGCTTTGGCCAAGACCTCCAGATTGTCTGAAAAATAATAGCTTCTTTCATCCTTAAGATACAGCTCCATAAATCCTAACCAATGCTTCTGGCCCACTATGACTGCATTATGCTCGGTGTTATTATTAATCCATGTGATTGCAGATATCATTTTGTCATTGTCCTTTAGCTGAAGCGAATTAAATTGCATCGTGACAGGACTAAATTCCTGAATGTTGTCACGTGTGAGTGCAAATAGAAAGAAGGGTGCATCATAAGGCAGCAGAGCAAATCCAAGACCTGCTATTATGAAATAGGACAGAACAGCCGCAG
>JALZFN010000192.1 GCA_030861545.1 Thermoproteota archaeon
ATTGACGACTAGTAAAAGATCTATTTTGGCGCTTTAACATATTATACAAGGAGTTTGATGTGGTGCCGTCGATTGCTGCAGCTTGCGCATCTTGCCGAGAGCAAGCTATCCGTCAAAGCATATTTCTTTGTCGTGTCATATATGGCTTGTCCAGATGGACTAGATGAGCTGTCATGTTTATTCAATTATCTCCTCGGAACCTGAGTATCCGTGGCATTATTAGGATCTCTTTTCCTGCAAAGGTTAAATACGGTATCTGTGAAATTCTCATATAATGAGTCAGGAAGAGCAGCTACAACAGACTCGCAGAAAAATCTTTGAAGAGCTTACAAGGATAGTTGACCCCGAAATTGGGGTTTCAATAATGGAGCTTGAGCTTGTCGACAAGGTCGATATTGATTCAGGAAAGGTCAAAGTTGACTTGCACCTGACGAGCCCGTTCTGCCCTGCGATCTTTGGCTTCAAGATAGCACAAGATGTCAGGGACAATATATACAAATTATCTGGCGTCGATGGAGTGAATGTGAACGTAAGCAACCACTTCATGGCAGATGCAATAAACAAACAAGTGAACGAGAGCAAGTACCCCCCAAAGCAAGAGGCTTAGTCTTGGTCTTTCAGCCTATCTTTCAGCTGTGCTAGCTTCTTTTCACTCTTTGAGAATCCCAACAGATGTCCTCTCAGTAGCTGGATGCCTAGTGCAGGGTCAACACCCTTGGGACAGACTGCGCTGCATGACCCAGCAAAGTGGCACCGCCAAATGCCGTGCCTCTCATCCACTAGGTTGAGCCTTTCCTTGGTCGCTGTATCACGGTTATCAATAAAGTAGCGGTAAGCCTGGGAAAGAGCCTGAGGCCCGGGGAACTTGGTGTCGGTAGCCACAGTAGGACACGCTGAGTAGCAAAGACCACATTTAATGCAATATGAAAACTGCAGGAAGCTGTCTACATCTTCTGGGGTCTGCATGAATTCTGTCAGTTTATTACTTTCCTTGATTTCTGCATGCTCATTCTGTATATAGGGCTCTATGTTGCGGTGGTGTGCAAAGAATTGGGAGAAGTCTGTCACAAGGTCGCGGATGTGTGGAAAGTTAGAAAGAGGCTCAACCATGATTTCATTTCCTTGGAGTTCTGATACCTTGGTATAGCATGCCAAGCGTGGTATCCCGTTTATCTTCATACCACACGACCCACAAGTGGCCATTCTACAAGAATATCGGATTCCAATACTCGAGTCTTTATATGCCTTAGCGTACAGCAGAGCATCAAGCACTGTAGTCCAACGCTGTACTGGCACTTCTATCCTGTCATAATGTGGAGATTCGCCGGCATGCCTATTGGCACGATATATCTTCAGAATGACAGATGTCTTGCGATATTCTTTTTCTTTTTCGTGCTTGTCCTTTTCGTGTTTCTTTTCCATTGTTTCTATCTTTTCAATCAGTTGTTCAGTCATACTTACTCAAATCCAAGACCATTAGCTACGATGATGGTGCGCGTACCATACGCAATTAAAGCAATCATTGCCGCTATTGTGATGAGTGTCACGCCATCCTCCCACTTCTTACTTTGACGCAATTCCAGCAAGATTATACGGAGGCCGTTAAATCCGTGTATCGATACGAGGACAAGTATTGATTCAAGCAGCACCATGTAGGGGATGTTTTGATAATTGGCTATTACATTCTCATATTCAAGGCTCATGCCATATGGCATGATTACGATGCGCATCATGATATGCACGGCAACAACAAATATTGCAGCAACGCCTGTGATGTAGTGTATTTTCATTATTTGGCTCTCACGAAGCATTGTCATCTTTTTGTTATTCGCCTCCAAAGAGAACAGAAGCTCCGTAAAGCATTGCGACTGCTGCCAATATCAATGCAATCCAAATGCCAGACTTTTGTCGGTAGTTAAGTGATATTGCGTCATAAGGGTAATCTGGCCTGCCGGGCTTGCCAAGTCCTCTGCCTCCATGAGCAAATATTAGGCGGATTCCGTTCGCTGAATGATAGACGCACATGCCTATTACGACTATTAGTATCATATGACCAAGAGGAGCTTGGGTAAGCTCTAGGAATGCTTCCCATACGGCGGGTCCGCCAGTGATCTGGCTGGTTTCATAAATATGGCCGATGAAATACGCAAGTAAGCCAACACCTGTCAGCCGCTGCAGCCAGTAAGACACCCGTTCCCATCCATAACGGGCGGGATTGAGCCAGCCCTTCATCCCTTCACGGTTATTGCGATCAGCTAGTTCCCTTTCCATGTCTAATATTTCCTCTCAACTGGCGCATATCGTGTAAAGGTCACTGGGGACCACGTCATCTTGGGCCCACCATTGCCCGTAAAATATGCTAGTGTGTGCTTCAAAAAGTTTGCATCATCGCGGTAGGGATAATCGGTCCTTGCATGTGCGCCCCTAGATTCTCGACGATTGAGCGCGCCGACAAGCAAAACTTCGGCAGTTCTAAGCATGGAATCAGTCTCCATTACATTAACAAAATTGGTATTGTATTCTTTGGCCTTGTCGTCGACGTGCTTCCACATTGCAGCCTTTAGCTCCCTCACCTTCTTGACCGCGGCAGTCAACCCCTGCTCGTCCCTAAACACATACGCCTTCTCGTCCATCATGTCTGTCAGCTCTTTCCTGACTTCATAGGGATTCACTGAGCCTCTTCCACGGAACAGCCCGTCGTATATTCGCTTTTCCTCTTCAAGTACCTGCTTTCCATTAATTGAGTTAACCTTCTTTCCAAGTGCATACTTTGCCGCCAACTCCCCGGTTATCTTTCCCCAAACTATGCATTCTGATGTGGAGTTGGCTCCTAGCCTATTTGCCCCATGCGTGCTGTTGCAGGCAGCTTCGCCGGAGGCCCAGAGCCCTGCCATCTCAGTTGCGCCATCAATGTTAGTATGAATGCCTCCCATCATATAGTGGCAGACGGGTCTAACTTCGATAGGCTCGTTGATTATATCCGTACCTGAGAACTTGATGCCAATTTCCCGGATACCCGCTAGCACTTCTTTTATGCGCTCAGCTCCAAGATGCGTCAAATCTAGCTTCAGGCAGTCGACACCTGTCTCATGCTTGAACCCCGTTCCCTCCTGGATCTCTTTTATCATTGAACGAGACACAACGTCTCTTGGCGCAAGTTCAAGCTTCCCCGGAGCGTACTTTTGCATAAAGCGCTCGCCTTTGTTGTTAATAAGGTATCCTCCCTCACCCCTTGCACCTTCTGTTATGAGTATACCCGATGGCAATATGCCAGTAGGGTGGAACTGCACGAATTCCATGTCCTTTAGAGCAAGGCCCGCACGGTACGCCATGTCCAGACCATCTGGTGTAGATGAAAATGCATAAGTGGAGAAGCTGTAAATCCTACCGGCTCCCCCTGTGCATATTATGCAGGCGGGGGCTTTTAATACCGTAAAGTTGCCTGTCTTCATCTCGATGACAGTTACGCCTTGAAAGATGTTGTTTTCATGCAATATTGATGTGCAGAACCATTCATTGTAGAAGTGAATATTGTCATATTTTTGGCATGTATCGTACAGAGTCTGCATTTCGTAAAATCCTACCTTATCCTGCGCAAAGGTAGCACGGGGAAATGAATAGCCGCCAAATTTGCGCTGTGCTACCCTGCCATCCTTGCGCCTTGACCAAGGCATTCCCCAGTGGTCTAATTGGTAGACTTCGAATGGCATACTATTTACGAGAAGCTCAGCGACGTCTTGGTCTGCCAAGAAATCACTTCCTTTAATCGTGTCGTAAATATGAGATTCTCGGTTGTCGCCCTCTTCTTCGTAGAGCACCGCTGCGGTTCCGCCTTCCGCGGACACAGAATGCGAGCGCATTACTTGCACCTTGGAAATAACTGCTATGGTAAGCTTTCTGTCAATGGCAGCTGCAGAGATAGCTGCGCGGAGGCCGGCTAGACCGGATCCAATGATGAGAACGTCATGTGTTATAGTAGTAGTACTAGCCAATTACGCGGATCCCTCTTTTCTTCAAATCAGGAGGGAAGCTAATTCTCATATATACTTTGAACTCCCCTGCAACAGTTCAAGCAAAGAAAGAAGCAATTAACTATTGTAAAGACAGAGCTATAATAATAAATACTAATTATGATGCGGGAACAGTATTAGCTCTTCATGAGCCGCAGGAAAAGCGCTAATCAATGATTGCCATAGTAGTGAATGAGATTGTCAATTGGACATTTCTATGAGATGTTCAGAGCGCCTGTCAAATATTGTAGCATGGCAATATTATTATGAAAATTGTCCTTCGACACTAATTCGT
>JALZFN010000199.1 GCA_030861545.1 Thermoproteota archaeon
TGTATATGTGCAAGCATCAAACCATCTATATCTACTGGGATCTCGTTTTGAGCCACTGGCCTACCTTCGGCAGGACATTATTTTGGGAATAGAGGCTAGCGATGAGGCCGACATGACCTGTATGGAATCGCATTAATCGCTTGTCAGTACTTGACACCATGTCATTGAGCGGCGCGCTGCACTGGGGAGATACAAGATGATCTTCATCAGCAACAATATTTAGCAACGGCACCTTGATCTTTGAAAGGTCGATAAGCTCGTTGCCTAGCTTTAGCTCATTTTTCACTAGAAGGTTCTTTTGGTAAATATCAGAAATCCACTGCTTGAAAGTCTCGCCAGCAATTGGCGGCGTGTCATATAGCCATTTTTCGATACGCAAAAAATTACCCACGAACTGCTCGTTGTCTATATTCTGAATTAGGTTAAAGTATTTGTTGATCCCCTGCTTGAATGGCTTGAGTGCAGAGTAGCAAGCATAAAGCTGTTCTACCGGCAAGTTACCAACAACATCAAGCATTTTGTTAACGTCCATGTTCTTTGCCAAGTTGCCTATTACTGTAGTATCCTTTTCGGTGTCAACAACCGGTGCAATCACTGCAAGATTTCTTACCTTTTCTTGGTGAAGTGTAGTATACATTATCGACATTGTTGTACCCATGCAGTAGCCATGGAGCGTCAGCTTGTCTACTTTGTTCTTTTTGAGAACGATGTCAATGCAGTCGTCGATAAACGAATTGACATAGTCATCAAAGGAAACGTACTTGTCTGCAGCTGTTGGACACTTCCAATCTATTAGGTAAACGTCAAAGCCTTGGCTGAGAAGACTCTTGATCCAGCTTTTGTCCTGCTGAAGATCGAGCACGTATGACTTGTTTATAAGAGCATAAACAACAAGTATTGGAGTTTTCTCAGTCTTACTGACCATCTGCTGGTAATGCAATAGCCTATAAAGTCTTGTCTCTGCAAGAATTTCATGCGGACTCTGACCAACATCAATGTTGCCAGCCGCGTGCAGTATTGACCTAGTCTTTTCTAGTTTGCGATATGCATCTTGCACCTCATCGACCGTAGTAGGCTTTGGTGCTTTCTGCTCCACTGGTTTTTCTTCCTGCTGTGTTTCGGCAGGCTTTTGATTAGGTTGCAATGGTTCTTGCTTGGTCATCCTTTCTCATCATCCTAATTTCTATTTTCAGGTCTCTGATGCTTCTTTTTAGCTCTGCTATGTCCTTTAGGATTTCATCAACCTCGTTTCTTGTAGGAAGGTTGAGAGTCTTGAAGTTCTTCTCAGCTATTGCCTGCATTGTTCTTGACATGTCAAGCTGGCTACTGAAAAGCTTGCCATAAACGGATGAAAATTCCGTTGATGCAAACATTGCAGTGAACGAATCTTCAAAGGCCTCAATTGCCGTCCGTCTATATTTTTCAAAGTCATCCATTGACATCAATTGTTTTGGACCGCGTTCTGCAGTTTCTTTTGAAGCCTTTACGTAGGCTTGATTTACAAGCGACCAATAGCTATCCATGTTTATTTTGAGTTCTGCCATGATTTTACCCAGGTTGACAAAATCGTTAGCATATGAGCTAATATCTTTTGAAAAAGCATATAGCGGGCCGATCGTTGGTAATTTCATAACATCGGTCCAAAAGTTGAACATCTTACTAATCTGTTCTTGGGAAAGTCCGTATTGCAAATTACTATCAATCTTATTATCACTTTCAGTCATCAAATTTCACTTTTCTCTCACGTTTCACTCATACAATCCATCGGGTGGCTATTATAGTTTCGTGATATGGAATTTACACTAAAGTGATGGCAATAGTGAGAATTTTACCGTCAAAAGTATATTTTTAGTACTAAATTCGATTCCGAAAATTTATCCCATTCGACGATCGGCTGTCATAATGGAAAAAGAAACTGGTAAAGCATTTTATAAAGGATTGGTTGCCTTCTCCTTACTCCATGCAAACTGTCAGCTGGCAGTTTCTGCTAGTGGGCTCGTAGCTCAGCATGGATAGAGCGCCTGCCTTCTAAATGTCTATTGAAGA
>JALZFN010000236.1 GCA_030861545.1 Thermoproteota archaeon
CAACATTCCACTGCACATCGTGCAGCAAAACACAGCGCAAGAAGCAGCAGGCAATAACAACCACTACCCAATTTCATTTAGGATTACCTATAGTGACGAGTTGAGAAATACACATGAATTCGTTATAGACGATACGATCAGCCTTGAAGCCGTACAACCAATGACAGGGCAGCAAATGCAACAGTCATCATCTCAACAAAATGCCATAGTCAACAATGGATTCGTGGACGCTTACTGGGCAGATAGCTCAGGAGCAACTACTGCTAATGGCAACTTGTCAAATGTTGCAGGGTCGCCTATAGCTTCAACTCTACCATCTGAAAGAGAAGTAGGGCCGGGTGAAGGGCCATCTTTTCTCGCTGTAGTCCTAAGCAATACCGCTTTTTCAGATATTACGGGCATAGTAGGCTACCTTGTGCTGCCTGATGGCTTCGCCGCCGCCACTACTGCTTCTCCAAGCACTGGCAATGCTTCATCTGCCAATACAACCTCAAGCCACATAGCAATTGCCAGTTTGAGCAACATAGTCAGGGCAGGCCAGACCTATACTCTATATTTCAAAGTGAACGTGCTAGAAACAGCTCAGACAGGCTTCCATGAGGCTATGCTAAAGATCAATTATTTCAAGGTGCCAGAACCTGAGCCTGGGACATACAGGGTACAAGCTATAACTGTTCCATTTGAGCTGCCTGGCAAAGTTATACTAGACGCATCATCAGATGCGAATGACCTTGTTCCTGGCGAAGCCAACGAGGTAAAAATGACGATCAGAAACAGGGGCTCTGCAGATGCCCATGGCGTCATTATCAATATAAATGCCATAGGTGGCAGTATCATTGCCAATGACGTCGGGTCTGCTGACCTCGATAGCCGTGGCAACGCTTCCAGCGACGATGGTAGCCTCACCGGAGAGACTAACCAGCAACAAGAACCTTCTTCGGCTGCAGTAGCGAGTGTCGGTGTTAGAACTTTCAATATGGGAACAATTCCAGCAGACGGATCGGCTGAGATAGCTACTACTGTTTATCCTTCCACCTCTGCGGGAGGAACTCTGCAAAGCCTCGACCTTCAAATTTTGTATAATGATGCCAATGGGAATAGAAGATCAGATCCCCTTTCGCTGGGATTCAGGGTATTACCAAACCCCCCAGAAGGAGGTTTGAGCGTGGCTCCGTCGTCAACTCATATGCGAGACCAAGGAAGAATTATTCTTGCTTCTACAATCACGGGGTCTCCAGGTAGTAGCTCTGCAGGTAATGCAAGCAGTGATCATCCATCTGAACTTGCCATAATTGCAGGCCGGACTCAGGATGTAAATTTCAACATTACCAACAATAATAGAAACCCAATAACTGATGTTGTTGTCACTCTTGTTCCAAGATCTGAATCCTTAGAAATCCTCGGAGATTCTAGATGGACGTTAGATGAGCTGAACGCGCAAAGCAAGGCACACTTTTTGACGAGAGTTTTTGCATCTGAATCTCTAATCGGAAGCCCAGTTTCATTTGAAGTCAGAGTGCAATATGTCTCAGGCGATCAAATAAAATCTGATTCTTTTTCTCTTGGAGGTAACGTGATAGGTGAGATAAAAATAGATATAAACGATCTGTCAGTCAGATATATCGGAGATGTCCCAAATCTTACCGGAGACCTCCTTAATCAAGGAAATACGAAGGCGTTATTTACCACAATTGGGATGCAAAGAAGTCCTACTCAAGCAAACCAGAGCACACTGGCACCAACAACATATACACCTCAATACCTAGGAGATCTCGAAGATAATTCTCCGCTGCCATTCAGTATTCCTCTGGCAATTGGCATCAATGGCGGTAGCAATAGCAGCATCATTGCAGCAGGAAATTACCCCGTTTCACTTAGAATTACCTATAGTGACGAGTTGAGAAATACACATGAAGTGATCCTAAATAGAACGGTCTCATATAGTCCGCCACAGCAAGAGCAATCTTCTTCTAACCAAGGGTTCCTTGGGTTCAGTTCTCCTAC
>JALZFN010000237.1 GCA_030861545.1 Thermoproteota archaeon
CAACCGATTTAACTTGATATTCAGATAATTCAGTATAGTATAGCAGATGTGATACTGTATATCAACTACTAGAAGAAATCATCAGAAGAATAATATCCTTCATTGACTGTATATTCTTTTGGTAAATTTCATATCATGCTATTACAATGGTTGGTAAGAACCAGCTTATATAATATATCATTATCTGAATTCTGATAAACGTTATGAAAGTATTAGTCCGTAATAGAAGAACTATCCTTGCTATTTCGTGACTATTCTGAGATTTCTTTGTCTTCCGTCTCCCCTTTTTCCTCTTCTTCGCTAGCTTCTTGTTGAAGTCTTTCCTGGAGCTTTTGCACCTTCCTTGCGAACACAAGGTACGTGGTATGCCCAATCATCCTCATCGAGGGGCGTGTCATTCCCTCTCTTGCTTCAATGTTGCGGATCATTAGTTCCACACACTCAATATCAGTGTAACCGCTTATCTTCAACTCTGTTGCCGTTTTTTCAATCTGGTTCATGGTAGGACAGATGGCTACAAACGCGCCACTGCCTTTTAGCGCGCTGTATACCTGATCGACTACAGTCCACGGATCGCCAAGGTCTACAGTCGCAACATCAGCATCGCGGACATCGATGCCCTGATGCGGATCGTGCTGGTGGATGGTCACGTACTTAAACATCCCAGCCTTTTCGAGGTTGTTCTTTGCTATTTCCAAGAACTCAGAATTGACGTCAAAACTGTAAATGTGGCCATCAGGCTTGACGATGCTTGCCATGAAGGTAGTAAGCGCGCCACTGCCAGTGCCAACCTCGACTATCTTTGAGCCATTTCTGATCCCTGTACGCGCCGCAATGTATCCAAAATCCTTTGGATAAACTATCTGTGTTTTGCGTTGTGACTTCATGATAAAGTCATGTATGGTAGGCTCCATAAGGAAGATGAGTTTTCCTTCCGTAGTCCTTACTGCAGAGCCATACTCCATCCCGATCGTAGTAGAGACATCAATTATCCCAAGGTGGGTGTGGAGCTTTTTATCCCACGTAACTTTGGTAAGCCACTTTTTGCGCGGCATATGAAACAGCAGCACAAATGAGCCTTCCTCGATCTTTGTCAAGGCAACCCGATAGTTGTGTACATGAATAAAAATCAATCTAAAAAATAGGATTCTCACAGTTTGGATCAAAAGAATAAAATATTAATAATAATGGCAATCAAATACGGCATCAAGCATGCTTTAGATGATTGACTGGCACTTTTGCAACATACATCTAAAAATAATGTCAGATGAGAAACATATTGACTATTTCAAAGACTTGAGATATTTTGTATAGTAGGTGCATCATCATGTGCGACAGGCAATACCAAGCGAGCATATATGGATACAGTAGGAATGCTCTAATGGCAATACATTACAACACAGCCAATCGTGGGAAGATAGACCGACACTAATAGACTATTTTACATCCGATCAAGTGCAGTTATCCCAAGCACCTCAAGCACATTTTTCAAGGCAATGCCAAAGACTTTGACGAGGGCTAGACGAGCCAGCCTCACACCGTCGTCTTTTTCTCTTAACACAGGCACCTTCTCATAAAAGATATTAAATGTCATTGCAAGGTTGTATGCATAGTGAGCAAGTGATTTGAGAGAGAGCGACTTGGCCGCATCCTCGACTACAAGATCAAGCTTGGCTATCATTTTTATCAAATCGATTTCTGACTCATGTGTCAGCCGGTCAAATACAAAGTCTCTTCCTCCTCCTGCATTGATGTCCTGTTGGGACTTTTCCAGTATACGCTGCGAACGAGCATAGGCATACTGCAAATAGGGCCCGGTGTCGCCTTCAAGACTCAACGACTCTTTGATGTCAAAGGCAATTATCTTATCAAGGTCTTGTTTTACCATGCTATAGCGTATCGCAGATATCGCGATCTCTTCGGCTATCACATGTAGCAGCTGTTCTGAAAAGTCGTGGTTTCTAGACTTTACTTCTTCATATGCCTTTGCGTGTAGAGCATCAAGCACATAATCGGCATTAACATAAATGCCCTTTCTGCCTGACATGTGCATAAACTCCCTGTCGCCTATATCAATTCCAAATGCCTTGGCCGTATCGGAGCTGAGGGTTACAGCCTCATAACTAAGGTGGAAATATTGCTCGCTGCCAACCCCGATTTTTGACAGCACCTGAGAGATTATCCTCTGGAGTCTGGACTGTCTTGAATCTATGATCGTTATCACTGACTCACCACCGTTGAATTTTTTATCAATGGACTTGTTGCCGTCATCATCAACGGTTGTAGCATATAGTGTTGAGCCATCCCACTGCTTTTTGTATTCTCTGTAGAAGAATGGATCTTCAACAAGCCCTAGCTTCCAGGCGGCGTATGGAATATCTTTTGCAATATATGTCGCGGTGCCATCGCTCCTTACCAATATCTTGTCCTCTTCGTTCTTGCCTTCTATCACCCAGCATCCCTTGTTCTTGCCCTCTGTTTCATACCTGGCAATACCGTTACTTTTTAGCAGCTCAAAGGCCTTGCTCCACAGCTTTGAAACAACAATATGCGATTCAAAATTTAGCAGATCGTAGCGTGCTTTCAGGCGCCAGCATGTCTTCAATTGCTCCTGCAGAACACGCAGGGCAATATCCATAGCAAACCTAGCGGTCTCTGACCTACCTTCCTCTATCTCCTTGAGCACCAGATAACGCTTCCGTAAAAGCTGCGGATCTTTTTCATACATCTCATTTATCTTGACATATACTTCGTCGCCGCAATAATGATCAAACTTTTGATTCTTTGTTGGCGGATTAACTGGAAAGCCCGCAAACTTGAAGCCAACGACAATATCTGCTATCTGCGCCCCTGAATCGTCAACGTAATTGAGGACTGTCGTCCTATGGTTTGTGGCCTTCATTATGCGGTATAGCGTGTCGCCGATTATAATATTACGCATATGTCCTACATGTAGCGCCTTATTTGGATTGACGCTTGTATGTTCTATGACAATGTGCTTACCCTGTCCAGAGTCATGGTATCCATATTTCTGAAGGTTTGATAGTGCAAAGGATAACGTAGCCGGCGAGAACCGAGCATAGTTTGCCTTGAAGTTGAGGTATCCAGCAGCAGCATCAGTAGACAGAATGTAGCTGTTTTGGATGTGTAGCCTGATCGATTCTGCGAGCTCAGTTGCCATCTTTTGTGGAGGCTTTTTCAGATGCTTACTTAGCAAGAACGCGACATTACATGATAGATCGCCAAACCCTTTTTGTGGAGGCTCTGACACATCAAACTCAATTACAGGATATCCTGCAGATGTTAGCGCGGAGGAAACAAGTTCGCGCACCTGATGGATTAAGACCCTAAAGGTCATGCTTTTGCCCCTAGGTAATTGAACCCAACAAAATCTATTGCCTCGACAAGACCAGTACCTTCCCTTCCGCCTACCACATGATCCGCCCTGGCCTTAACGCTTTCCTCGGCGTGATCAAGCGCAATGCTGCAGCCGCAAATGTCGTACATGGGCACATCAGTCTCGCTATCTCCAATCGCAACAACTTCTTTTGGGTCTGCCTTGAGCATAGTCAGCGCCTCTTTAAGACCATATGCCTTGTTGATCCTCTTTTCGTTTATGTGAAAAGCGTACTTGCTATCAGATAGGTAAAGTGGAAGGTTATACTCATCCAGAATTTTCTGGCCCTCCTTTAGGTTAAAAGTGCGGAGCAGCACTACCTCAGTCATCCTAGGGAAGACTGGTTTTATCTTTACGTCGTCCATGCTTTTCTTCAGGACTTGATAGCCCTGCATGCATTTTTCTTGGCTCGCCAATAACTTGTGCTCCTGTGGTGCGATTGTGATTGCTCCTCCATTTTCGCCAACTGCAATCCGAGTGGTGCCACCAAAGACTGCAAGAACATATGCTTCTATAGACGATCTCCCTGTAACATAAATAACATTGTAGCCCATATTTTCGAGATAGCGCAGCTTGGCAAGGGCTGCAAGATGCACCATTCCACCCCCGTTTTCAGTAAGGGTGCCATCAATATCTATTGCGAAAACCTTGATTGCTGCTGCCAAGGGCAAAATTAAAGCACAATCTAAATGCTATAAAAGTGTAGTGAGGTATAGAATAGAATTATGTCTTGACCTCTATCTTTTGCTAGTTCTTATTTAACGCATTAAAATGCTCTCTGATCTGCAGATGGCGATTGAACCAAATAAGCCAATAGAAGTTGCAGAACCGGCTATCAATGATGCTAGGTCAGATAGCAACATTGTAAGCTAACCTTTACAGAATCTTTTTTCACCGCGCTTGTCGCTCATCTTGCCTGTTTTTTCCAAGCGGCTTCCATTGCACCGAATGTCTTAGCAAATCCTATCGTCACAAGCATGAACATATTGACGGGTCTGCTATCAAAGCTGTGTAATCGATGTATTAATTCTACACCATCCTGTTTGTGATCTGTCATATACTGACCTAACTCATCAACAAAGAGATTATCCGTCAAAGCCCTGGCTGAGGAATTTAAAGCAAGATAGCAGAGGTAGAGGATGGTGGCTATCCACTCATATCCATTGCAAGCGATCCTTTAAGCATTTCTTGGAAAGCATTCATGTCTTGAGCCGTTATTTTAGTGGTAGTGTTCATCGCAGCTGTCATGACGGCACTTTGAGGAACTACGACTGTTGCCGTCGGCTCAACAGCATCAGGCACACTTTCAACTTGAACGGAGGGTGGTTTTACTTTGTTAGGACCTCTTATCCGCCTATCGGTCAGCGACTTCTGCTTTTTGACACTTAGCTTAATCTTGAACCCGTACTGGCCGCGATTGCTCCATTTGTCCACTTCAAGAATACTGCCCGACCCAATTAGCCTGTCGCCTTCCTGAGTGACTACAGTAAATTCAGTTCTGTCCCCCATCTTTAATGTAGATATTTTCTCATAAAAGTGCTGCCAGTCAAGTGGATTTGTGATGAGCGCCTGGACCGTTAGAACGTCTCCTACTGCGACTTCTTTGATGTAACTTGGCAGAACTTCGATGTTGCAGAGCTTTGCATACATGTATATAGTAATTAATGAGGTGCTACGATAAATAACTTTTGGAAAAAGTATCCTATAATTTCAAAAGGAAATTAGCTTAATTTCGTAATATTTATAGATTCTATATTATCGCCAGTGATATAGCACAATATTTTTATTGTGAATACTTGGCTGCGTTAATCTCTTCTACTAACTTCACAGCAATTCTCATATTCTCAAACTTGAACAGCAGGCTGTCAGAGCTCATGCCAATTTCAATTATTAGATAGGGCTTATTCTTCTCTATTATGGCACCAACCACTCCGAACATTAAGACGGTTTGTGAAGACAGGTCCTTTCCTTCAACCACTTCGACTGTGGATATCGTGGCTATTGGAATTAGGGCATCCAGCTCTGGAATATGTATTCTGTTGTGATACAGCGAAATTGTGGCTTCAAGTTCTATTGGCGATGGCAGGAGGCATGAGCCAAGATACCTCACCTTTGACACAACTATTGGGTGATCCTGCTCTTGAGATATCATATCAATAATAGCATTACATTATAGATAATCGTGTCACTTTATTAGCACCCCTTATGATATTAATAGTGGCAAGAGCGGGAGTAAGAAGAAATTTGCAGCTACAAGAACATCTACCTTATCCTTCAAGATAATCTATGTAATCAGTTTGACTGGGGTCAATTTTGTCTTACATAGCACTACAAGCTAGATTAGAATCTGCATATGCGTGTAGTCACGATTTTGTTTTTTGGAGCATTGTGTGTATGAAGAGAGCATATATTTGTTACAGAGTATTCCTTGAAATGTTCAACGTTCAGTACGAGTGACGCGGAAGATAAGTAAATGTCCTATTTACCTTTGACTATTGCTCTACTTAAGCAATGGTAAATGGCTTGGCAGGAGGAAATAGACGATATAATGCAAGAGGAGCAGGTCATTGACTATAGGATGGGATAACGCAGCTTGTGAAAAAGCCCTTCAAGTAAGGAGCCAGTCCGTTGGCCGGTATGTTTCATATATGAGTACACTTAATCACGCAGACAGGGCCCGTCACCTAGTCAGGACAGGGTGCTGTTTCTTTAAAAAAAGAAGCGCAAGCCTCCGGAGCCAGTTGTCGTGGGATCGAAGCCCACCGGGCCCGCTAGCACTATAAGCTACAATCCCAACATAGACATTCAAATGTGAATGAAGATGAGATCTGCTTTTATCTATCCGAACCAGATGCAATCAAAATGAAATTATGACACCCCAATGAGAATATCATACATCTGCTTTAGTATTCTTGCCGTTGCTCCCCATATTACATTGTCACCATAGGTGAACTTAAATGCGTCTTTAGCAAAATGGTAATGTTCAATATCCCGTTTGATGCTTTTGAGTGTTTCAATGAGTGGTACATCAATTACTGCTTCTACTTCGCTTGATGAGATCATGTATTGAGCCAGCGTGTCTTGTATCGTTACAAACGGCACAATAAAGTGGTTTGAAGTCATTGTGCGTACAGCACGTAGGCAACCAACTATCTGTTCAATTGTGAATGATAATCCAACTTCTT
>JALZFN010000299.1 GCA_030861545.1 Thermoproteota archaeon
CAGAAAGATATTGCGGATTAGGTATTCTCAATGTATATATCGAATAAGCTAATAGATGATAACCTATTGAATCCAAAAAGACCATTGATCTTTGTCCCAGGCATAAGAACCTCAAGGCTTGCAATCAGAAAAGAAAATGGTTCTCTGGAGCACTTTTGGCCACTAATGCCGCACGAGTTTTTGATAAGGGCGAAACTAGACAGAGTGTTTCAATATTTAGGGACCAAGGTTCGCGACAAGGTAGACGACGACAACGATGATGTTAAGGTAGTAGCGACTAGCTTAATCCCTTTTGCATATGATGGCCTGATAAAATCGATTCTAATGTGGGGTTACAAGCCAAATATTGACTTCTGGATATTTCCTTATGACTGGCGGCAATCCAACAGAATCTCTGGCCATCTATTGGCAAAGTTCATAGAAGAAAAGACAGAAGGCAAGTACGACGATGGTATTGATATAATTAGCCATTCAATGGGAGGGATAATAGCCCGTGCAGCGTACAGAAACGGGGCACCAATCAGACGCGTCGCTTACATTGCCTGTCCGCATCTAGGCTCGCCGTTGGCTTATTTCATTCTCCACCCTCAAATAGATAGTAGAAGATTTATTGGCTCTGCCTATCACAATTATCCGTTAGGTGCCCATTGGCAGCATAATGATACAAATAATATTGAGCCTAGAAATACTCTTTATCATAGGAGAAAGGAATTATTTGTTAAGTTTCCTTCGATGTACGAACTCTTGCCTGATGAATCTTACTTGAGAAGCAGAGCCATTTTGCTTGCAGATGGCAAACCAGAATTAGGTCCAGAGGACACATATCTCAAAAACGGTTGGGCCTTTAAGGAAAGAGATATGCGAAGTGGTGTGATAAATGCTATGGAATTTAAGAGAGAGCTTGGAGAGGAATTACCCAGGCAGGATGTTCTCTTGATTTGCGGTACGAATCAACTGACATGTGATGCAATACAGTATAGAACGAGTTATCATGCGTCAATAACAGAGCGCAGACCCAGCTATCTCATGCAACAGGGCTTCTCTTTGCCTTATGATTCGGGTCAGGGCGGAGATGGGTATGTGCCTGTAACAAGCGCAATGGCTTCGATATCAGGAACACTAGCACACAGCAATTCTGTATTTATTCAAGAACCACATACCGTCTTGCCAAATGCAAAAGCCACAATCGAGGCAATTAGCAGATTTCTCACGGTTTAGCCGTAGTTTCTGTCATTAGATAGATGAGACATTGTGGCTCTGTCGCTGTTTAGAAAAATGAAAAGTATGATATCGCAGGAACCGTCTACCTTTCTTGCCATATTGGTGAACGCTGGTCATCTATGGAATATCATTAATTAGAAAAGGCAGGCTCTGGGGATTCGAGAGAAAAACCTTCAAAAGACTCAAAGACACAGCAGAGCAATGTTCATTATCTCATCCCAGAGCTCATTGGATGGTCGAGCTCATTTTGAACTATTTATATTAAGAACTGCCGTGTGATACTGGAAATTGATTTCTGCTCTGTGAGTCTTTTTTTCTTTTCTTAACAAAAAAGAGGTGATCCTCCGTCAGGACCATTTAAAAACTGAAGCTCCGTGCCAATATATAGCATGAACTTTCTGCTAAATTCCATCATGATTTCAAAGATACGGCAAATTGAACTATATTATTCCAAATTAGAATACATTCTGCCGAAGGAGATCATACATAACGATATCACTGAAGAACTTGAGAAAGCGAAAAATGAAATGAAAACCATAATTGACGTGTCAATTTAATGCCGACCCAATACAAGGCAATTACGAAGGCGTTGGCGGAATCCACATAACTGAAGGCTATTATGGAGACATTAAAGTAGACGGCCTGAACATGGCTTGTCGTAATCCTTCTCTAGGTACAGAGAAGTATTTTTTGTTGTTTGACAATGAGAATAAGAAGAACCAAGCAGTCTTTCTGCTGTTAATGATGTTGATGTTGTTAAACCTTCTATAACGAAGAATAATAATAATACTGGCATAGCATCCTGGCAGAAGTTCAGAGAATTTCTTACTCCCACTATGTCACCGGACACAGTTAGATCTAGAATTAGATATGCACAGGCACATCATTCAGTGCTAAAAGATCACAAGGTTGACAGTATCTTATCTTTAGCTAGTGACAAAAGGACTCAGGTCTTAAAGTCCCTTAGTTCTCTTGCAAAGTTCACAGGACAGTATAAAGAATTCATGCAACTAAGAAGACGTTACAATCTGACTTGGAGTAATGAACACCAACAAAATACAGATGTACTGCAGAAGTTCTATGTAGACGACAGTAATGATTAGCACGCTGATTGCGTTCCTATGTTCTGTGACAAGTCCGAGGTATCTGTC
>JALZFN010000012.1 GCA_030861545.1 Thermoproteota archaeon
AATCCTGCCAGCTTCAATAAGTTCTTTATGTTCTCACCGGCTACAATGCCAAGGCCCCGTGGGCCAGGGATAATTTCAATTGTCACGCTGCCTCCTTTACCGCGTACCTTGAACGGCACGGAGTGCAGCTGATTACACTTGCACTCCCAGCTGCCGCAGCCCAGTTTGATAGGAATTACATTAAGGTAAGCAGCATTTGTAGCCTTGTCGATCGCAACCCTCATTTGCGAAGCCTTGCCCTTTCCTATGCCAAACCAGCCAGTCTCATTGCCTACAGCCACGAGAGCGTTAAAACGTGTCATCTCGCCTGCGTCAGTCTGCTTTTGGACAATACCGACGTGTACCACTTGGCTCTTGATGTCTGGCAGAAGATGCTTGACAATCTCTGACTCCTGTATCCTCATGCCGTTCTCATAGATCTGATCCATCGAGTTTATCTTGCCGGCTAGCACCATGCTTCCAAGCGTGGTTCTGGGTTTCCATTCTGCTTGCTGCCTTGATGACGACATTTGGCTCATCTCTGTTTTCTTACGCCTCTCCTTTCTTTCTTGGTTGGTGTTTCTTTCTCGTCCTTCGTTGGCGCCACCCTTTCTGAAGGCGAGCCTGAAATCCTGCTCTTTATTTCTTCAAAGTGCGAAGGATAATTTTCAGGATTGAGGCCATTTTTCAAAATAGCAGAAAAGCGTGAATTGTACTTTTCCGGATCTTCTTTCAGCGTGAGAGAGTACTCGGCTATATGATGGCCACTAATTCTCTCATCATTTGGAAGGGATTCTCGAGAGACAGGCATACTGATACCGGCGTCGACGATGCCCTTCGCGCATGCGCCTACTCTAGAAGTAAAATGGTTCTTGCCGATGTATAGTACAGCGGTATTGAGCGCCTTTTCTGCTGCCTTCTTCCCTAATAACATGCCTGTGAGGTAGCATGCGGGCAAATTATTAAATGCGCCCTTCCATCCGTGCTTTGCAAGTTCTCTGCTATGAGCAGAGGCGATAACGATATCGCCGGTAGGGGTTGGCTTAAGCACGCAGGCAGTAACATTCTGGTCACTTATCTTGATAGTAATAAACAAGTGCCTGCCGATCAGAATCGCGGATCTCTTGCGATAATTTGTTTTATCTTTTCTAATCCTTTTTAGCGTACGAACATAAGTCAACAGTTATCCACCATCATTCAACGATTAGAGAGCAACAAATGTAAAGCACTTATAAACGTTTTAGAGTTTTTAACTCTTCGTAATTCTCTTTGCAATAAGTGCAGCATACACGCCGGCTCCGATGCCATTATCAATATTGACTACTGCCAATCCAAGAGTGCAGCTCTGTAGCATAGAGGCCAGTGCACCAATGCCCTTTTCACCAAAGCCGTAGCCTATAGAAGTTGGAACACCCACAACTGGTATATCTACAATCGATGCCACAACTGACGCAAGTGCACCTTCCATGCCTGCAACGACTACAATAGCACCTATATTTTGCTCAATCATCCCCTTAAGAGCCAGAAAGAGCCTGTGCATGCCGGCAATGCCTACATCGTAACCTACTATCGCTTCGCAGCCCATTGCCTTTGCTACAATTCGCGCCTCTTCTGCGATGCCGATGTCCGAAGTGCCAGCCGACATTATGCCGATTTTTGCGCCAGTCATCTTGTAGGCAAATGACCTTCTAGAGGCAAGAAGTGTTGTGCAGTTCATACCAGTTTCGACGGTAAGGCCCTTTTTACGTAGCGTATCTACTACTTTTGATAGCTCATTCTTTTTTATTCGACTGATGACAGCTTGACCGTTATGCCTAACAATGGCAAGCGTTATTCTGATAATGTCTTTGTACTCCTTTCCTTCAGCAAAAACGATCTCTGGCATTCCGCCTCTCCTTATTGCCCGCCCAACATCCAGCTTGGCAATATCTCCTATCTTTTCAATTGCATGGACAGAGATTTGCTTCTCCGCCTCCGATAGGCTAAGGCTACCGCTTGCAAACTTGTCAAGAATTGTATGCAGATCCATCGGTAAGCCAGCTATCAACAACAAGAAAATAAAAGGGTTTAAAGTGGAAGTGCCTTGATTGCTTCCTTCACGCTTGCAACACCCTTGTTGAAAATGTCATGTTCAAAACTGTCCAGCTTGAGCTCAATTATGCGCTCTACACCACTCGCGCCAATGATTGCAGGAACGCCTATGCACAGATCGTTACATCCATATTCCCCTTCAAGCAGTGTCGACACTGGAATTACCAGCTTTTTGTCGCGTATGATAGACTCAAGCATCGTCGCAACTGCATTTCCTGGCGCATATACAGTCGCTCCCTTTAGTGTAATGACTTCTGCTGCAACCTTTCTTGTATTTTCAAAGATCTCCATTGCCTTGTCCTTAGGGATGAACTCATGAAGCGGTATTCCGCCTATAGAGGAGAACCTTGTCAGTGGCAGCATGTTTTCACCGTGTTCGCTTATCACCATAGCCTGAATTGAACTGCGTGAAATATTGGTAGCATTTTGAATGAAGCTCTTGAATCTTGACAAGTCTAGCATACCTCCCATTCCCATGACTCTGTTCTTTTTTGCTCCGAGAGTCTTGAGCGTAAAATAAGTCATTGGATCAAGCGGATTGGTAACTACTATTACGATGGCATTCTTTGCATATAACGCTATTTTTGACGCTACATCTCTAACGATGCTGGCATTGGTCTTGAGCAGATCCATTCTTGTCATACCCGGCTTTCTTCCAATCCCTGCAACAAGCACGACACACTCAGAGTCGCGAATGTCTTCGTAATTGTTTGAACCTCGTACAAGAGTATCCGAGCCCTTCTCTGATAGTTGGTGATTGATGTCCATTGCTTCTCCCTGAGGGAGGCCCTGCACTATATCCACCAATAGTATATGCCTGTCTAGCTCCCTCAGGCCGCAGTTAAGGGCAGCAGAAGCCCCGACCCTGCCGGACCCTATTATGGTAATTGTCATGGTCGAACTTGCAACTAGCCAGATTGCTTATATAAGTTATGACTGGAGCCGGATCAGCTTTAAATTAATCAGCTTGGCAAGTCAATAGTAAATTGTCAAAGAAAAAGAAGAGGGATGACAGCTACTTTGCTGTAGACCGACGTAGAAAAAGAAAGTATATGATGATTATAATACCGATTATCATTGCAGTCGCGGTAGCTGGTGTTGCTGGAGTTATTTTATACAAGCCGCCTACGGCAATGGCAATAAGTGGAATAGAATGCAACAGGGCAGAGCAGCTCAATTACCATGTTCATTCACACCTAGATGTATTCGTCAATGGAGTACAACAGCAAGTCCCCTCAAATATTGGGAGACTTTCCTCTCCCTCTTGCCTATATTGGCTTCATACCCACAGTGCAGATGGCATAATACATGTAGAAGCACCGGAGACTAGAGAATTCACTCTAGGACAGTTCCTTGACATATGGCAACAGACTCTGACTAATTCGACGGGATTCTTTGACTCTATCTCTAACATGCCAGTTGCAGCATATGTAGATGGCCAGAGATTTGAGGGTGATTATAGGACAATACCTCTAGAATCACTCAAGGAGATCGCCCTTGTATATGGCACAGCCCCTGCAAATATTCCTGCTGACTATGACTTTGGTAGAATCACAAGGTAAAAGCACAAATGTGATATAAATCAAAAGCACAAGCTAGCGTGGCTATGACAAGAGTTGCAATCATAGATTCCCAAGTGGCAGGAATTGCGGGCGATATGCTAATGTCAAGCCTAGTGGACGCTGGTGCCAACAAGACCAAAGTCCTAGAGGCAATCTTTGCTTGCCAGAACTTTGTCAAGGGCAGCAAGATAATCGAGGCCCATTTTGCCAAAGTCATACCGCATGGGTTTGCCGCCACGCAGCTACAAATGAAATACAAAGAAAACGTGCACAAACACAGAGGATCAGAAATGTACCACATACTTGCACGATGTTGCGATTCTGTTGGACTTGAGCAGAGAGCCAAGACGTTCGCACTAGATTCTCTTAAGAAAATAATTTCAGCTGAGGCTATCATCCATGGCCAAGATTTTGACAGTGTGCATTTGCATGAAGTATCTTGCATCGACACATTCATAGACCTAGTGGGATGCGCAACAGCCTTACAGGACCTCTTGCTGTTCGATGCAAAGATCTATTCTACCAAGGTGGCAGTTGGTGGTGGTCTGCTAAAGTTTTCTCACGGTACTATCCCAAATCCTGCCAATGCGATCCTTGAAATTTTCAAGAATAAACAATTCGTTTTAGTAGGAGGACAGGCTGAAGACGAGCTGACAACTCCTACAGG
>JALZFN010000020.1 GCA_030861545.1 Thermoproteota archaeon
TCATCCACATTGTTAACTGCGATAGCTATATGATCTACTCTCATTTCGATATTACTATTGAACTGATGACAGTTTATTTAAGCTAATGTCAAATCACTACTTGTTATTTGTCACTAGTGATAGATAAAATATTGAACTATTCATGTTTGCAGAGCGTACCAATGACAAAGATGGCAGGATTGGTAAATATATAGTGGCAATTACAACATAGCTGCACAAGATGATAATGTCAGCAGCACTACCACAATACCCTTGCAAGAAAACGATGTTACATGTTATTGCTATATGTGCGCTGAGGCTTCGTGTTAAATCTTTACCCAACTACGAGGTTGTTGCGCCATAATGGTTATTAAGAAAATTTTGGTCCCATTTGACATATCTGAACACTCCCTTGCCGCCTCAAATCAAGCAATCGAATTTGCAAAACCATTCGGCGCAAGCATCACCTTTATCCATATAGTAGAGCCTGATCCCCACGTTGATACGCTCTACGATTGGCAAGCAGCTGACAGACAGATTGAAGAGGAAATAAAAGATACTGCAAACAAATGGTTCTCTCAAGTGGCAGAAATATGCACCAAGAACAAAGTCACTAGCAGTATGGAGGTGTTGTTTGATAGAGTTTCCGTTATTGAAACAATAGCAGATTATGCAAAAAACATGAGTGCGGATCTCATCGTTATGGGTCATAGCGCTGCTCACGGCTTTGGAAGGCGGCTGAAGGGCGACGTTGCAAAAGGTGTCATAGACCACGCTCATGTTCCCTGCTCGGTTTTGGTTGTCAAACGACAATAGAGGTTATATCCCCTGTTGAAAATATTGCACCCTAAAAAAATTCATCTTACATTAAAATGATATCTTGGGCTCGTACCTGCCAAACACAGTTCGCATAGCGCTACTAATTTCTCCAAGAGTGCTATAGTTCTTCACAGCATCGATAATATAGGGCATCAAATTATCGTCTTCTTTCTCCGCTGCCTTCTGCAGTTTTGAGAGCGCTTGATCCACCTTTGACTTGTCGCGATTATTCTTAAACTCTCTAACATTTGCTAATCGTTTTTGCTCAAGCAATGGGTCTATCCTATTGATCATAGGCTCAACATCGCGCTCATCTTGATACTTATTGACGCCGACAATAATGCGCTTGTTTTCGTCAATTTCCTTTTTCAGTTGATAGGCATTATTACGTATTTCTTCCTGGAAGAATCCCTTCTCCACTGCGACCATCGCGCCGCCCATCTTTTCTATCTTTTTAAGGTATTTGTTAACCTCTTCTTCTATCTTGGCTGTAAGGTATTCAATGTAATATGAGCCGCCCATTGGATCGACTGTCTTGACGACGCCCGTTTCGCTGGCAATTATTTGCTGAGACCTTAAAGCGATCTTAACTGACTCTTCTGTTGGAAGTGCAAGTGCTTCGTCACGCGAATTTGTATGCAAAGATTGGCACCCACCAAGCACTGCCGCTAGAGCCTCTGTAGCGACTCTAACAATGTTATTGTCAACCTGCTGAGCGGTGAGCGATTCACCGGATGTCTGAACATGGAAGCGAAGGTGCTGCGATTTAGGATTCTTTGCATGAAACCTCTCTTTCATTATTTTGGCGTAAATGCGCCTAGCCGCTCTGAATTTGGCTATCTCTTCAAAGAACTCCATGGTGCAACAGAAAAAGAACGAAAGCCGTGGGGCAAAATCATCAACCTTTAGTCCCCGGCTTGTGCAAGTATTGATATATTCAATTGCATTTGCAAATGTGAAAGCAAGCTCTTGCACAGCGTTACAGCCCGCTTCTCTCATGTGGTAGCCAGAAATGCTAATCGGGTACCATTGTGGAACTTTTTTAGAGCAGTATTCAATCATGTCACCAATCAAGCGCATAGATGGCTTGGGTGGGTAAATGTAGGTATTTCGTGCAATGTATTCTTTCAAAATGTCGTTCTGAGTTGTTCCACGCAATTGGTCCGCTGTCACTCCCTGTGTCTCGGCAACGGTGATGTAAAGGGACAAAAGTGTTGATGCAGTTGAATTAATAGTCATTGACGTACTAACCTTGTCAAGTGGTATACTGTTAAAGCATGTCATCATGTCCTTTATTGAGCTAATGGCAACGCCAGTCCTGCCGACTTCCCCTTCTGACTGAGGGTCATCTGAGTCCCTGCCTGTCTGGGTAGGAAGGTCAAATGCAAGTGAGAGCCCTGTCTGGCCGTGGTCTAGCAAAAACTTGAAGCGGTTGTTGGTTTCTTCTGCACTTCCAAAGCCACTGTACTGACGCATAGTCCAGAGCCGCTCCCGGTACATGTTTGGATAGAGGCCCCTCGTAAATGGGTACTTGCCAGCTTCTTCGTCAACATGGTCCTCATACTTTTTCAGATCGTTATTTGTAAAAACCCGCTTAACGGGTATCTTTGAATCCGTCTTGAAGGTCTCGCTTTCCATACTCATCTATCACCTAAGGAGGGTCCCAGCCAGCTCTTCTGCAGCCATGTAAGGATCAATTTCTTTCCTAGCTAACCGCTCGATGTATTCTGAATATTTCCTATCCTGAGCAAGCATAGCGGAAACTTTTTTCTCCACGATACTTAAAACCATATCTGTTATCTCATCCTCTAGCATCTTCCTTTCCTGTGCTCCATAATTAAGGCTTTTTTCCTTTAGTAATTTATCGATAGTCTTAGCTAGTTCTGCTATCCCTTTTCCTGTCTTAACAGATGTCTTCAGTACAGCTGGCTTTCTTTTACTGTCGCCGATTAGGTCAACTATCGTCTGATACAGGGTAGTGGCACCTTCCAGATCTCCTTTATTTACAACATAGATATCGCCTATTTCTGTTAGCCCTGCCTTGACAGCTTGCACATTGTCGCCGGTATGGGGGGTGAACAGCACTACTGTAAGGTCAACAACTTTAGAAATCTCAATTTCAAGCTGCCCAGCGCCCACGCTTTCAACCAGAACAAGATTGTAGCCGGCGGCAGCAAGAATCCTGATGGCATTTCTGAGTGACTTAGAAACGCCTCCCATCGCTCCCCGCGATGCCATGCTTCTCATGAAGACCTTTTCGTCGTTGTCAAGATTTCCCCGCATTCTCACCCTGTCACCCAGTATGGCGCCGCCGGTTATGGGGCTTGTAGGATCGACTGCAAGGACTGCGATCTTATAGCCAAGAGTCTGACATTCTGGTATTAGCTTACCAACTAGTGAGCTTTTGCCTGCTCCACCAGGCCCTGTAAAGCCTACCGTTCTCATGTTGCTGTTGGCTGACTTGGTAAAAATCTGCTTTATTATGTCACGCGACTCTGGTTCGTCATTATCAACAATTGAGATTGCTCTTGCTATAGCGCGCCGCTCACCTGCGAGAAGGCCCTTTACTATTGAAAGCACACCAGGATGTTATACATTGAGTAGATAATATAATAATATTAGTTCTTCAAAATGGAGGTAAGATGGACTGTACGAATTACTGCAATATGGGAGGGTGGGAGAGAAAGAGACACACTTGATGTAGACGCGTGTGACTTCAATCGCATAATCGTTTGTGTCAAGCGTATAGGAAGGTTGCAAGTCGCAAGTCTATATGACAAAAAGAGGAGAGAAAAGTTGTTGTGTTATTTAATAAATCCATATTTCTCCAGCTTTAGATCTTCTTCCTGTATTTGACCTATGCCCGCAGCATAATACTTGAGTTCTACTACATCAGGCTCAAGTGGAGTAGTTTCTTGTGTTATAAGAGTATCTGTAAATTCGCCAGAGGGTGTCTGAATTGCCTGACCCATGTTTATTATCTCTGCTCGGTCCATTGCAATATTAGGCGCTATCTCTTGATGGTACCTTGACCCCAAGAGTATGGTACCAGGCATAATTATGCCAGGTCTGTTCGCGCCCTCGCCAGCACGCCATCCCCCTTCATGCCCTACTATTGCGCCATTTTCGTATTCGTCTACCTCTTCACCAAAGTAAAAGACGCTGTTTGTCTCTTCACACATAGCAAAGAAGTTCCTTGATACTTCTACTAATTCACCGCCTGATGTCTCTCTTTCCTCGATTACCCTAGTTTCAGTGCCATTGATCTCTCTTGTTTCATTCAATACGGTAATTGTCAATTCAACCCTTTCTCCTCCTTCTTCACCTGCAAGCGTTAATTGGTAGTTAGGCTCAAGTATGAAGAATGGGTTTCTTCCTGTTGAGTTGAACGTACAGTCTTCGGTTCTAAAGAACGTGGTATATTCATTTGTACTTTGGGCTGTCGAGATCCAGCGTATCAATGAATTGTCTTGAGGA
>JALZFN010000030.1 GCA_030861545.1 Thermoproteota archaeon
GGCTTAAGGGCAATATTGGAAACCAGAATTATGATATACCAGAAGGTACAGACCTTTCAAGATATGATACTGTCCTTATCTGGTGTAAAGCATTCTCAGTGCTATTTGGCGGTGCGAAACTTGAGCCGCAGTAGATTGTGATAACGCTCTTTAGGGCTATTTTAGAAACTTAAGAGATAGATCTGGATCAAATTTGGAAATATCTTCTAATACCTAGGATGTGATTTGCTATCTATGGGAGAGAGAGATAAAAATATGACTGAGGAACCTAAAACGATATCAAAAACTAACGAAGAATGGAAGCAAGAGTTAACAAAAGAGCAGTATGAAGTTTGTAGGCTAAAAGGTACCGAATATCCATTTACAGGAAAGTATTGGAATTGCAAAGAAGACGGCATGTATCTCTGTGTTTGTTGTGGTAATGAGCTATTTGATTCAGAAACGAAGTTTGATTCTGGCACTGGCTGGCCAAGTTTTTGGGCTCCTGCTAATATGCAGAACTTAAAATTTGTATCAGACAAAAGCCATGGAATGCGAAGAATCGAGGTTCAATGCAACAACTGTGGAGCACATCTGGGCCATGTCTTTGACGATGGTCCTCACCCAACAGGAAAAAGATATTGCATCAATTCTATATCGCTAGAATTTGAAGGACGGAAGTCTGTTGAGGAGATGCCTTACGACGACATAACGACAATCCGTAAGTAAAAAAAGGAGAAGGAAGGGAGTCAAAATTGAAATTAAAAAAAATTGGACTACAGCTTTGCACATGCACTTGGATAGAAATAATGACAGGTGCGGGAGTGACACTATACCTGGTTCTGGCCATACATAACTATTTTCTTGCTGCCTTATGTGCGGGATTATTTGCCCCCTTGATTGGATTCCATTTTGTCATTACGCTGATTTCCAAGAGAGACGGCCTCATAAGCATTGAAGACATTCAAAGAACAAATGAAAACAAAGATGGTAAAAAAATGACTATAAAAGGGACCTAAAAGGCTTTGATGGATTTCAACAAGGCTGATAGACGAATCTTAGCGCTTAAACTGGTTCAGCAGGATTGGATCACTGTCCCAGAAGACAAATCCTTTGATACAAGTGAGATGATCATAAACTGTCCGATAGTAGAGAGCACATACATCGTGAGCAACTGAAGCAAAAAGTGAGTCTATCCCCACTCTTTTTTCAAATTGATATTTGAAGCGCCCTATCTAGCCTTCAGGCTTTTCGCTGTTGTCAGAGGATTGGCTCTTGTCCAAATCACCTGACTGCGTCAGTTCTACCTTACGATCTAAATAGAACGCCTTGTAAGCAAAATAACCCAATCCTCCAAAAAGAATGGACGATTGAGAGTAGAATACCGGATGCAGCTCGCTTCCTTCATAAACCCCCAAGGCACCGACTGTTGCCAGAATCCCTGCCAGAACCCAAAAGTCAGAATTGGCTGCCATGATAATAATTGAATTGAGGTATCAATAATTGTTTAGATTGGAAATATTACAGCCTCTACTCACCAAAAGTGAGGGAAAAGAATAGCCCTTGGATCTGATGGCTCCAATCTACAGCTGTTTTTATTATTCATATTGAGGAAAAAAGTAAGACTTTGTGCTGAGTAGACTGTCGCCTTTCTTTGCTGCTCTTCAACCTTGTTGTAGTAGTCACCCTTCTTATCTCTTGGTGTCTATATTCCTATCATGAGTGGAAATCCAGAAGAGAAAGCAACAGACTCAAAGAAAGCCTCAAAGAGTAATATCGAGGAATCGCCAGAACCAATTGGCAAACCTGACCCAACTGAGCCTGTGACTGTTAACGGCGGCACTGGCGGGTCTAAAGGAGAAGCGAAAGGAACAACAATATAGATAAAGAAACAGGTTCTCTTAGGTTTTTCTTTATTTTTTAATGATATCTGAATATAGCAAATAACAGTTATGATGTATTGTGCAGCCTCTTGTCCACACAAGTCATGTACATTTCTAGCATTACGGGGTTAGTTCTGTCTGTATTCCTTTCAAATCTTTTGTTACATAAAGCACAAATGTAAACTCTGCAATATTCTTTTGACGATTTCACGGCTCTTGTTCGTCGGGCTTAAAGGTGCTACCTGTTTCTATTAGTGATGTCTCTTCCGGTGAGCCGGGGGTTTAACTCTCTGGCTCAGGAGTCACTGTAGGTGTCGGCTTGCTTGGAGTATGCTGAGCAGGTCCGCCACCTTCTAGGCGTCCCTTGCCTGCAGACGGTGCATATCATATTAAAGGATGCAATCTTGATTACCTAGAACTATCTCGTACTTTGCAGCCTGTTCCTGACTAATAGCTTCTTTTATGGTAGTAGCCATCCTCACAAAGGTATGAGATGGGGGCGGGAATCTAGCAGAACTTTCCTTCCATTGCCACAAATATTTCATCGACATATCTATCTTTCTTTCTAAGATTACCTCAGACAGATACGTAACCTTTGGCAACAATAGCATCATTCATGTTAATTCATTAGATGATTAAGTATAAGTATTCGTAATTATCGATTGAGGCCCCTGGTTTCAAATCCCTCATTTGGATGATTTTGCTCTCATCAGCTTTATAGTAATCGCTAATGCCCTTGAAATAAGCGCTGGGAGAGGGATTTGAACCCATGACCTCAGCTCAACTGTAGCTTTCTTTAGGCTGTTCTCTACTGCCCTATCTAAAGGGCCAGCAGCTATGAAAGGCGAATTGCTCAAATCTTATCCCTCCTTTCCCATATACCTCAATTGAAAATGCCCATTTTTTATTATCCTCCTAATATAGTTTTGATGCGAATATCAACTTATGGTTAGGCAAACTAGCGAGAAGGTTGCAATAGTCACTGGTAGCTGTAGGAGCGTAGGTCAAGCAATTGCTCTAGAATTTGCTAAAGAAGGCTATTGTATTGCAATTAATGGAGTAGATAAAACAGCTCTTGAGAATGCTACTAGGAATATTGCAAGAGCAGTCAGTGGCAAAGAAGAGGATTATGATATTCTTTCGTTTGCCGGTGATATCTCACATGAAGGGGTTGCCCAGTCCTTGGTGGAACAAGCTATTAACAGGTATGGCAGAATTGATGTGTTGATTAACAATTTAGAATTAATTAATGGTCCCCACCAAGTAAATTCTACTAACAATATCGAGGCAGAAAAGCCTTTGTCCCCATACTTTACTTTAGAAGAATTTGAATTTTCAGATACTGGCATAAGAGGTGGTTATATCTGTACAAGGGAAGTTGCAAAATGGATGAGTAGTAATCATACAATGAATGATAATTATTCAATTATAAATGTCTCATATTGTCCAGACTGTTTGCCTGCTTCAAAAGAAGCATTTACTTCTTCAAGGTCAGGTATTGACCTCTATACATCGTCAAGAGAAAGTACTAAGATTCTCACGAAAACTACTGCTCTAGAACTGGGAAGAGTTGGAATACGTGTAAATGGAATAGTGCCTGGCATTATATTTTCTACTGAGAGTGAACAAAATAACAATGCCTCCAGCAACAACAATAACTGGCAAGAAGAAATAATTCCGATCAAGAGGGTTGGCCAACCAAGAGAAGTTGCTCAAGTTGCCACCTTTTTGGCATCGGATAAGGCAAGCTATGTAACTGGAGCTTTAGTATATGTTGATGGTGGCCTTGTTCTTAATCGCCCTGCTCGGTTCCTTGAACGGGATTTAGAATTCGATTGAGGCATTTTGTCAGCCGGTCTAAAATTTTACCCGCTACCCCCTCGCATCTGAAAGTGATGAATGTCGTCCTTAACCTTTGGTTTAGATGACACATCATCTTTACAGCCTCTTTTTGAACGTTTTTTCTAGCCCGCGGATTTGGCAAGAAACGTTAAAAATTGAGACTCCATGGATCAGGATGGCGCACAAAACGAAATTAAGATCCACTATTTTATACTATAATATTAGTTATAGCAATTATTCCTCCTGGTAACCCAAAAAATACGGATGTGCACTGATGACACTATGGGCATGTAGTTGTCTCACCTTGAGAGAAAGTGAAGTAATGTAGAAGAAGATAAACTTTGAATAAGGTCAGGAGGAAGACGTGATCCCCCTCCCTCTCCTAACGGTGCTAGCTTCTCTATATACAATAGTGAGCCATTGTCACAGGATTGTCGAAGGTTATGTCTTTTCTAAAGACAAGAAAACGTGGATATCTATGGGTAACCTTCACCTTCTTTGTCATGAGCTTGGCTATACATTGGACATTTGCATGGTTTGCATATGCAGAAGAACAAGAACAACATAATCAACAGCCAGAATTCACAGGATACTTTAACCAAACGTTAAGAGATACCATGGAGAATTGGCAATCTGAATTTTTGCAGCTTATGTGGCAGGTTGGAGGACTATCCTTCTTGCTGTATGTCGGTTCGCCACAATCTAAAGAAAGCGAGCAGAGGCTGGAGAAAAAGCTTGATGCAATATTGCAAAAGGTCGAGCCAGAAAAGGCGCAGGAAATAATTACGCAATTACAAAAAGAATATCCTGAGAAGTAGAGAGAGGAAAAGAGTCAGATTACAATATCAAAAAAATATGGCGGCGGACTTACTGAAGATTCAATCGTTCCTTCCGCCGCTGTGTGAGCTTTCGCCACCCTTCTTTGCTATTTCTCTTTGCTTTTCTTCATCCATACCAGCAAAGCCGCGTCCTTCTCCACCGCCTCCACCATGAGAAGCTTTTCCACCCTCTCTTGCTACTCTTTCCTTTGTTTCTTCGTCTGCTGATGCCAAACCTCTGTTGTCTGATGACATGGCTATCTAAAATGCTGCAAGATATTAAACAACTTTAGAGAAAGAAGCGAAACGGAGAATTTAGAACAACGGTCTAGCATCTGGCTTTGAATAGTAAAACCAAAAAAGGATGACTGAATGGTAAACAAGACATTCTATACACAAAGTCATCTAAAACTATGATAGCTAATCAGAGGAGTGACGCATAGAGGGAGAAATGACCGCTCAGGAAGATCTGTTAATAACAAAGAATCGGAAGCAGGAGAATGCAATTCTAGCTACTCTAATTGCACCTGCTCTGCGTATTTTAACTGCCATTCCACTTTAGTAGCTTTAATTGCAAAATATCTCTCTCAAGAGTTATTTCCTTTTAATGAAATATCATTTGACATTACACAGCCGACCAGGAATTGTTCCAAGATATGCTAGACAAAGAATCGAGTACAAAGCTCTTTGTTCTAAATGCTAATAAGGCATGTTGCTTCTCCGGCAGCATGTCTTCAGACAGAAGAGAGAATCC
>JALZFN010000038.1 GCA_030861545.1 Thermoproteota archaeon
ATATGCCAACAGCATACGTTCTTATCAATTGCGACTTAGGTTCTGAAGAAGAAATAATTCGAGAAATAAAGAAATTACCAGGAGCCGATGAAGTATCAGGTGTCTTTGGTGTTTACGATATAATTGCCAAGATAAGCTCAGATTCTATGGATAAATTAAGAGAAACAATAACATGGCATGTTAGAAGAATAGATAAAGTACGTTCGACATTGACTATGATTGTAATTGAAGGCCAAGGTGAACAATCTATGAAAAATATCTGATGATTATTATTATTATATCATAGCAGGCTCTTGATGTAACTTGCTGCCGTCGACGCCTCCTCTTCGTTGTTAAAAAAGTGAGGCGCTGCTCTTACCGCTTTCTTCCCTCCTCCAATATCTCTAGCTGCAAATATGATACTGTTTTGCTCGAGCTTTTTTACTAATGTTGAAGAGTCAGCTGTCTGTGGCATAAATGTAACGATAGAGGATCGCTTTCTTTCCTCCTCGGGGCCATACATTTTCACGACCGGGATCTTAGATATCTCCTCACGAAAGATGCCAGCCACCTTCATGTTTCTCTTCCTTAACCTCTCAAGTCCAATTCTAAGGATATAGCGCAAGGACGCTTCAAGTCCTGCTGCTCCAGGAAAGTTACGAAAGCCGGCCTGAAACCTAGCTGGCATATCAAAATAGGCTACGATGTTCTGATCAGACAGAGTAGCAGACTCGACACCAATTACTGGGGGCGCCAACATTTCAAATGCCTTTTTGCTGCAATAAAAAACACCTATGCCTGTAGGGCCGCACAGCCACTTAAAGCCGGGAAACGACATAAAGTCACAACCGATCTTTTTGACATCGACTGGGATAGTACCGGCACTCTGGGCTGCATCAACACAAAACAGGGCCTTACTGTTTTCCCGTACAATTCTGCCGACCTCTTCGATAGGCATTACCGCGCCAGTATTGTAAAGCACATGGCTCATTGTAATAAGTTGAGAACCTTTGATTAATTTTTCAAGTTCACCAAGGTCAAAATATCCATTTTCATCTGTTATGGCGAGTTCTCTCAATTCCACACCTCTTTTCTGCGATAGCTCAACCCACGGCAAATAGTTGGCATAGTGCTCATGCTTGCCACCTCTTACCACTATTGCATCGCCTGTCTTCCAATCTATGCCTTTTGCCACGATATTGAGTCCCTCAGTAGTGCTTTGCACAAGCACTACCTCATTACGTTCACAGTTGATCAGATGAGCTATTCTTGTTCGCAACTCATCAAGGAGCGAAGAAATGTAATCGAAAGTAGAAGGTGCATCAGGACCAGCTTCAGCACAGGTAAGCATAAAGTCAGTCACTGCCTTGATGGTTGATAGTGGGGTTGGAGCAATGGCTCCATTGTTCATGTAAATAGACTTCTTTGTTATTGGAAAGTCTTGTCTTAGACTGTCATCGGCAATTTCACTCATGTTATATTCAACCTCTTGTAATAAAACGGCAAGTGGACTCCTCTGTCAAAATACTGAGCACGGCTGGCTTAAATACACTGATGTTTACTGACCCATATGCCAAGCTATGCTATACTGCACATTTGACATCCCAGTTTGATAGAGTTATCTATGTCGACCTTGATACCACATATACAGCGTATTTCAATGCCAGGCTTGTGCCGACAAATAACAGAGTTGACATCTATTTGCCCTCAGAGAGCCGGCTTGGTATTATGATAAAAGATGTGCTTGAATCAATGCGCGAGAGCTCCATTCTAATTTTCGACTCTGTCAATAGCTTTTATAACTTATTTCCAATGCGGGAGCGTGTAGGCGGCCTGAACCAACTACTTTCCGTCTTGATAATGTTGCTTGTCCGGCGTGGAGTCGATCTAAATGTTCCTGTGCTTGTCACAAGCATGCTGCGCTACAGAAAGGATGGTGGCTGGGTCCAATCGCCTGCAAGTCGCAGACTGCTGCAGAGCAAGAGTGTAGTGAAACTAAGTGTAGAACTGCGTGGAAGAAGTGACATGGCATTGACAATAGTACAACACGAATCGATCAAAACTGGCACGATATTTGTGTATAAGGGCAGCAATAACCTTATCAGAGTTTGACTTGTACAAGTATAAATCCCAGCAGGAGGGCAATACCAAGAATGCCAAAGCCGGACATAAGTAGCACCTTTTGCACCTTTGGGTTCGGCGACCTTCCCGAATGGTAGAGCATAAAGGTACCTGCCATGCCTATAAAGAGGATCAATGTGATGACTACAGTCTCGCCCACAGTCTGGACAGAGCGCGATGGTATCATGAATCTATTAACACCAGCGCCCTCGATTAGAGAGTTTATCACGCCTGAGGCGAGGGCAAAAAATGTAGCCAGGTATGCGACGGCGACCACCCCTGCAACTTTAGAAGTGCTGGTAAGCATGATATTATTATAATTCATAAAACTCCTGACTATAAATAAACCTTCCATGACTACTGCTAAATGCGCTGCCTGCCACCGCAAAGCCTTGCTAGGCAACAACAACAAATATTGTCAGTACCACAAACAAGCGTTTGATAGCATATGCAACCACTACAAGGCGTGGGTTAGCGCATATGGTAGAATATCTTGGGAAGAGTTTTTGACCAAACTATTAGGCATGCAAGAAACTGGTAGTTGGATAAAAGAAGTAATTGCAGTAGAGTCAAAAAAGTAAGGGAAGAGAAGATCTGGAGCCCTTTTACTACATATCCATACCGCCCATACCGCCCATACCGCCCATACCGCCCATACCGCCCATACCGCCTCCAGGTGGTCCTGGTGGTCCTCCTGCTGACTTACTTGAGGCAATGACGTCGTCGATTCTCAAGAGCATAGATGCGGCTTCTGTGGCGGACTTGATTATTTGCTCCTTCACTACAAGTGGCTCTACTATGTCTAGCTTACTTATATCAGCAACCTTTGCGTTCCGTACATCGACGCCTGTCCACTTACTGCCCTTGCTCTGCTTTGAGCGAAGCTCTGTGAGTGTGTCAATTGGATCCATCCCAGCATTCTCTGCAAGAGACAGGGGTATCACTTCCAAGGCTTCTGCAAATTTCTCTGCAGCAAGCTGCTCCCTGCCAGACAGTGTGCTTGTCCATTCCCTGAGCCTTGACGCTGTATATGCCTCTGGGGCTCCGCCACCTGCAACAATTGCTGGCTTCTCAAGGACGTCCTTTGACACCATCAGCGCATCATGCACTGATCTTTCGGCCTCATCTACAACTCTTTGCGATCCGCCTCTTATGAGGATGGTTACTGATTTGGGATGCTTTGCCCCTTCAATGAACACCCATTTATCCGTTTCAACTTTTCTTTCCTCAACCAAGTCGGCTGCTCCTAGATCTTTGGGTGTGAGGTCATCAAGGCTATTGACAACCCTTCCGCCAGTTGCTCTTGCCAACTTTGTCATGTCTGATTCCTTGACACGCCTTACTACCAAACTATTTGCTTTTGCAAGATAATGTTGTGCAATATCGTCAATTCCTTTCTGGCACACAACCACGTTTGCGCCAACCTCGATGATCTTATCCACCATTGACTTGAGCATTCTGTTTTCTTCTTCAAGAAACATATGCATCTGATCAGGTGAGTTGATATTTATCTTGGCATCAAACTCAGTCTTTTCAATCTCTAGAGCTGAGTTGATGAGGGCAATCTTTGCTTTTTCTATCCTCTTTGGCATGCCCCCATGCACAACTTCCTTATCCAATACAATGCCTTTGATCAATTTAGTGTCACGTAAGCTGCCGCCAGATTTCTTTTCTACTTTGACGTCATCAACATCGAACCTGAAGCTAGTGTCAGTCTTCTCAGACACTGCAAGGGCAGCATCAACCACTATATGGGCAAGCTCCTCCGATTCTCCTGACACCAGCTTTGTTTGCATTGCTGTCTTGGCTATTCTTATCAGCTCTTGCTTATCATTGCCTGCAACCTTTTGTGCCATATTGTTTAGTACTTCAACAGCCTTTGTCGCAGCCTTCCTGTAGCCGTCGACAATGACTGTAGGGTGGACATCCTTGCCGATAAGCTCTTCAGCCTTTTCGATAAGAGCGCCAGCAAGCACCACCACAGAGGTCGTGCCGTCTCCCACCTCATTGTCTGTTGCCTTGCTAACCTCAACCATCATCTTAGCTGCTGGATGCTGAACGTCTATCTCCTTTAGAATTGTAGCGCCGTCATTTGTTATTGTTACATCACCAAGGGTGTCGACAAGCATTTTATCCATTCCCCTTGGGCCAAGTGAGCTTCTAACAATCTCAGCAATCAGCTTTGCAGCAGTTATATTGTTCTTTTGGGCATCTCGGCCTTTGGTCTGCGATGTCCCTTCCTTGAGAATTAATACTGGAACGCCTCCAGCTGATCCCTGTTGTATTGACATTTGTTCACATTCCTCCTAAAATTGTAAATCTAAAAGGACTATGCGGGATATTTTAAATTTGCTGTAAGGTTATTATATCCTATTTCGCCAGCCTGATGCGAGCTATTCCATTGAGGTAGTGTATGTATTTCACCACAGGGTTGACTGCGGTGTCTGGCAACTTTGCTAATAGCTCGTATTTTCTCGTTCCATGCGCAACTATCCTTACTTGCTGCGTTTCTGATTCATACCTTGCACTAATGTCAGAAGCATCTGCTACGCCACGTATCTCTGCTATCACCTCATAATAGTCTGGGCCCTCTATCACTTCCGGCGCCGTAGATACAACATCTTCTATTCGGGGTCTTGCTTTCCTTGCCATTGGATTTCGGAACATTGGCTTGACCTGGACTTGCTTTGGGGCATCTTTGTATTTTATAGAGTCAGGTAGCATCCTCCATATAAGACCAGTCGCAGCACCTGCAGCAAAGCCACCGATGTGAGCAAGATATGCAACACCTGCTTCACCTGCTGGACCCAGCTGACCAATGACAGCAAAGATCAACTGCATTATGAACCAAAAGGGTATGTAGACAAGCACAGGGATACGAATAGTATAGAGGAAGAACGCCGCTATTATGGTAAAGATGTTGGCTCTTGGATACATGACAAGGTATGCCCCAAGGACACCGGAAATTGCACCCGATGCTCCCACCGCAGGTATGTCTCCCTGCCCGGTAGAAACAGCGTAGAAGCTGTGAGCAAGGGCTGCAGCCATACCCCATCCAAGATATAGCAAGATATACTTTATTCTGCCATACCTATCCTCGATATTGTCACCAAATACGAAGAGAAATATCATATTGCCGATGATGTGGGCTATTCCTCCATGCATGAACATAGATGTAACGATCGTCGGCATGCTACTCGGAAAGTCGTTGACTATTCTGCTTGGAACCGCACCGTAGGTCATAAATATATCCTCAGTGGCGCTAGGATCTGAGAAGAAATTTGTAGCAGATGCCTCCCAAATAAAGACAATCACGTTTATGGCGATCATGGTATAATTGAGGTATGGCCTTCCGTGCACACGCTCTGTATCGTCGTGTATTGGAAACATTCGCCCCGAGTCCACCTGTAGAACGAATTGACAAGAAATAAGTCTTTGTGCTATGAAAAGCCGAACGGGTTCGTATTGGGCATGTCGTCTCCACTCCTTTCGCCATGCGCCTTTCTTATGTGGCGCTTCATTCTCTCCTTATCATCAAAGATCATACTGCAGTGCTCGCATTTCCACACTTTTTGCTCGCTGCCGTCTCTTCTTCTACCAAAGAGATCCATCAGTTGCACTCATCGGCACACTAGTTGATTAAAGTTACTAATCCATTAAATTATTTCGCTTTTAACATATTATAATTACAGCGGCAAAAAAAGAAGCGTCTGTCTAGAAGAACGACGACGACAACAGCAGCAACATAGGCGCCGGTCCATTGATAGAAGCGATAGCCCGGTGCAGAACTACGGCAACATTTAGCGGCAAACATCACGTCGGTACCTGCGGTGACAGCATTCCTTTGCGCGTTGTTGCGCACCCATGACCAGACTCTACAGAAAATACTCAAGCTGGGTTAGGGCTATGGCCCCACTATTCCATCACTATCATAGTCAGCGTTGATTTGACGCCATTGAGCTTTCGAAGCTTCCAGGTGATTGTTTCCTTAACCTTTTCCATTGTATCCGCTTCAACCTGCGCCACTATATCGTAAACGCCGTAAACCTGGTAGACCTCTCTGACGCTGTCAAGTTTCTTCAATTCATTAACAAGAGAATCCTCACTTCCAAGTTCGGCGTTCATGAGAACAAAAGCTTTTGGCATGAATGCTTGATCAAGTCTGATATATAAAAATGTGATCTATACTTCGTGCTTTAATTTGTTTTCGTCAAATGGTCCCGCCTTCTCCCACTGGTATGCAAACAGATCGGAACACCAATCAAGAAATTCCTTTTCCCCGCCGTAAAACATTATATTGAGGTCCGGCTCGCCCTTCATGTTCGGAAATAGCACACATCCTTCCTTCTCATTGAAAATCGTCATGACTTTTACCTCCGGCAGCATCCTGCGCTCCACTAGACCATTACTTATGAAATTGCGCCATCCAACCTTTTGGAGGAGTTGCGATCGCCCTTTTGGAACGACTGCATTGGCAGCGAAAATGTAGGAAAATTTTACGCCGTTCTCGACCTTGCTGCTCACTGTTTCAATAAGGTCGAGTGGTACTTGCGCCATTATCTCTTTAATGTATTGCTCTGATTCGCTGTAGAGGTTCTTCCATCGTTGGAGTATTGCCATGACGCCGTGGACCATTTCGCAGCTCCGAAATGTCCCCATCCTCTGGATGAACTTAGTTGGCAAGTCGCCAAGACTGTGGTCAAGGAAAAAGTCCTTGTTGCGGTACAGAAAATCATAGCTTGGGATTAACAATACCACTGTTCTGCCATAAACAGTTAGCGCAAGCTCCCCTTCTCTACCTTTGGCTACTAGCCCTGATTCAATTAGGCGTGTCATGTTGCGATGGGCTTCCTGCATTGTAGAGTTAAGCTCTGTGGCAAGCTGGGAGAGACGGTAATTCCTCTGGCTCAGCTTTGTCAGCATCAAGAGACGGAGGTCGCCGGCAAGTTCGAAGAACAAAGACCCGACGCCTACGTTAGGCTCCTGATCTGACATCCGTCATTTACACACGCCACAGGTTTAAAAATGTGTCAAGTCCTATATTTTGCTTGCCATCCAAGAGCAAGGATTATAATTTGGATAACCTCACTGCTCGGATGTTATGGGTGAAAAGAAATCCATCTCTGCCCTTGTGAGCGGCGGAGAGGCCAGCGCAGGGCCACCTTTGGGTCCAGCTCTGGGTCCGATGGGCGTCAATGTGCTGCAAGTGGTAAATACCATTAATGAAAAGACAAAGGATTTTCCTGGCATGAAGGTTCCAGTCAAAGTAGAGGTGGATACAGAAACAAAAAAATTCACCATCGAAGTTGGCATCCCGCCGACAGCTGCTTTGGTGGCAAAGGAGGCAGGTATAGCAAAGGGCTCCGGTGCGTCCGGCAGCAACTATGCCGGCGAGCTATCGATTGCAAGTGCCGTCAAAATAGCCAAGATGAAGATTGACGGATCATATGCAAAGGATGTCAGGGGTGCTGTCAAGGAAGTCCTCGGGTCTTGCGTCAGCATGGGCATCAAGGTTGAAGGCAAGCCAGCAAAAGAAGTCTACGCAGATATTTCAGCAGGTAAGCATGACGACCTCCTGAAGTAGTTCCACTACTATCTATAGATAAGAATGACAAGGATGACAATAATCTTGTATTATGGTTGCAGGCATAGAGAGAAGTGATCCAGATATGCTCAAGGGATCTTCTGGGCTATCTCACCACTGTTGCCGTAAGCCAAGAAATGCAAAAAGTGTGGCATAGTTATTGCCTTAAAAATTGAACCCAACCAAGTGGAAGTGCTCCCTCAATAAATCTTAAATAATAATTAATACATTTTTATCTTGTCCGAACATGAGTGAAGACAACAAAACTGCAAGCATGCACGCTGCTAGCGGCAATTTGGTAGAACTGAGCGAGAAAAGGTTTGACGAAGTTGTAGGGGGCAGCAAGCCGGTCTTGGTGGATTTTTGGGCAACATGGTGCGGCCCTTGTCAGTTCATGCTTCCCATATTTGACAAACTTGCCAAAAAATATGGCAACAAGGTGACATTTGGGAGACTGAACGTAGACGACAACCAAGGGATTGCAATGCGTTATGACGTCTATGCCATACCGACATTTATTGTGTTTATGAACGGCAAGGCAGTCGATAGGGCAGTCGGCGCAGTGGGAGAAAAGGGTCTGGAAGGCCTGCTTCAAAAATACCAGTAATCCAGGTCCTAAAGGTATCCATAGGTCGAGTCGCTCTTCCTTTTCCTAGCAACAAGCATGTTCAAAACTTCTTTTTCCTGATCGTTTAGTCTGTGGTTGAATCTTTCAAGCAACTGCTTTGCCTGTCTGCTATTAAGGTCTGTATAGAATACATCGCCTTCATTTATCTGTCGGCCAATAGTCGGCTCCTTGAGCGACACCGCCACCTGCATGCCTTCGGTCGCTTCCTCGATCGGCTTTCCACTCTCCTGTATCTGATGCACTGTGCCTACCTTCTTGCCTTCTTCATTTATCGCGTGCACCTTTTGCCTAAGCCTGCCCACCTTAATCTCTGCTCCAAAGACGGCTGGATCGCTACGCCTAAAAATGAACCCCTTTAGGAACTGAAACTTGCAGATAGGTGGCAACTCGTTAAACAATATCGATTCTTCGTGTTCTTTCTGGTACGCTACCCACTCTGTATAGGTTCGTACAAGGTTGTAGATAATCCGCTCGTTAAATATCTTTACGCCGCGGTCTTGCGCCTCCTTTTGTGCATCCTCAAGCACTTTGACGTTAAATCCCAATGTGACTCCAAGGTAGCGGTCATTCTCCTTCACCGCAGCGGCTTCCACAACGTCTCTTCTTGTAATGTTGCCAATATCTGCTAACCTAATCGCAACGTTTGCTTTCTTGAGGAGGTCGACTATTGCCTCAAGCGAACCTATTGTGTCGCATTTTAATATTATTCCGGTAATCTGGGTGTTACTTACGATCGCATTCTTGACCTCTGATTCTACAAGAGACTTTAGGCGCTCCTGGTCCTCCTTCTTGTTCTTATTCTGGTTGTTGTATACATAAAATGGACTTCCTGCCAGTATCCCTTGAAGGTCCGGTGAGGTTATCTTTAAGCCTGCAGCAGCCGATACTTCCTTGACTTGCTTGAACTTGTCCCGGGGGTCTCGCATTTCGTCAAGTGGCTTTGGTAGCAACAACGCTTTAATTCTAGTGAAAACTGCACCATCACGCTTGCCTATAATGATGTTGTCGCCCTGATGCAGCGTGCCATCAAGCAGTATGACGTTTGCCGACGGTCCAAGGCCCATCTCTTCGCTAAATTCTAGCACTATTCCCCTTGCAGCCCCTTTGATATGGCGCTCTAATCTCTTTGCCATGTACTGCTGCGCTAGACCCACTAATACGGCCAAGAGTTCAGGAATCCCTACACCAGTTCTTGCACTGACAGGCACCATCGCAACTTCCTTTGTGAAATCCTTGACGCGCCAGAATGCCTCTGATGGGTAACCCAGTCTTGAGAGCGTACCAAGTGCACTGTATATTTTTTCATCAAGCAAGGTTTGCACACCTACATCTTGCTTTTTTACGTCTTCAGAAACGAATCTTGTGAAGCTACGCCAGCCAGCGACCATATCGACCTTGTTGAGCGCGATGACAAATGGTACCTTGCGCTTTTTCAAAATATCTATGCTTTCTATAGTCTGAGCTTCAAACCCTTTATTCACGTCGACAACGACTATGGCAATGTCTGCTGCAGAACCGCCACGTGTGCGGAGATTCGCAAAAACCTCATGTCCTGGTGTATCGATAACAAGAAGCCCCGGTATAGGTGCTTCTGCCTTAGCAAGTTTGCTGTACAGTGGTCCAGTTATTTCTTTGATGGTTTCAACTGGCAAGAAACTCGCACCGATGTGCTGTGTTATGCCGCCAACCTCACGTGCCTGAACAGCAGTACCGCGAATCTTATCCAGTAACGAGGTCTTGCCCGAGTCTACATGACCCAAAACTACAACAATCGGCTGCCTAAGTTCCACGTATCTGGATCAGCCAAAAATGACACGCGACTCTTTTATGAAGCTTTCAGGAGAATCTGAAGCATGAATAATGTTGTCGGTAAAGCCGAGTCCAAAGTCACCTCTGATGGTTCCTGGAGCAGCTTCAAATGACTTGGTTGCGCCAATCATGATTCTTACCGTGTTTACTGCATTGGTGCCCTCTAGGATGCATGCTACAACGGTGCCTGACATGATAAAAGATACCAATTCGTCAAAGAATGCCTTCTCCTTGTGGACAGAATAAAATTCCTGTGCGTTTTCCTTAGTGAAATTGTACAGCTTTAAGTTCCTTATCTGGAAGCCTTTTTCTTCAAAGCGCGTTAATATTTTGCCTGTCAGATGCCGCCTAAAACCATCCGGCTTGACAACGATTAGTGTTTGTTCGGCTGCCATGGCCCTCGATTTACTCTTCTCTCTACTGTTTTTTCATGCGCAATCCGCCCTTTGCATAGCGGATCGTCCACTTTAATTTTCTTGGGTCGCGTTTTAGCACCCGCATGTTCTTCTTGCACTTGCTTGAGCAAGTCCACTGCAGCTGCCCGTCATTTCTGACAAGCATCATTCCATGTCCGCTAGTTATGTGCCTCCCACAAAAGGAGCAGTTGCGTAAAGATGTTGCTGTCTTGCTCATTGGTCATTATCACCTTATCTTGCGGGCCTCTCGCTCAGTTTCTCTAAGCATCAAGGTATCATTCATCCTGACAGAGCCCTTAACATTCCTTGTAAGGATTCTGCCTCTGTCCTTGCCCTCAAGAACCTTGACTCGCACCTGTATGACCTCTCCGGCGATCCCTGTCCTGCCCACTATCTGTATGACCTCAGCAGGAACGACCTTTTCTTCTGCTGCTTTGCTGCTCATCTGTCAGTCAGCCTCATCCGCCCGACTACCCTTTCTTGCCGGCTGCCACTCCAGCCTTCAGGGTACTTATGGAGCTGACAACTTGTTCAACAATGTGTTGAGCTTCGCCAGCGTCGACAATAGTTGCAGCTGCTGAACCAACATCAATTCCAAGTGATGCCCCCAGCTGCTGCTTGCTTGGCACAAAGATAAAGGGCGCGTTTCTCTCTTCGCAGAGAATCGGTAGGTGCGCTACGACTTCTGGTGGCTCGACATCTTCCGCAATTACAACAAGCTTAGATACGCCACGTTCTATAGCCTTAGTCGTCTCATTGGTGCCCTTGCGGACTTTACCGCTCTGCTTTGATACCCTTACAGCCTCGTAAACTGCATTTACCAGATCCTTAGAAGCTTCAAACTTGACATAATATGGCTTACTCAATTTTTCTATCACCCGTTGGGATCATCTTGTTCTTCTGTGTAAGGATTGCAAGCGTATTAAAAATGTTGTCCACTCCTAAATCTGCGACTGCACAAGCCTGTAATACTCGTCCACCTTCGAGTCTAGAAGCGACTTGTCAGTTGATTCGGCATACATTC
>JALZFN010000044.1 GCA_030861545.1 Thermoproteota archaeon
CAGTATTAACGAATATGACAGACAAAGGAGGAGGCAAGCTGCATGATATCAAAGAGACTGCTTCTGACGCAGTAGAGATAATGCGCGAGCTTGGGACACCTGGCGTTCGGGAGTCATTTGACATAATAAAGGAAGTAACGGTGATTGCCAAAGAAATAATGGAGACAATGAAGACGCCAGAATGGCAACAGAATATGGAAAACATTCGCATTATATCTGAAAATATGAATAATGCGTCTGCAAGGATGGATAGAATCACAAAAGAGCTAAAGGAGACAGGAGTTATTGATGATGCGCAAGATTTAATCAAAGCTGTCAAAAACAAGATGGGGCCATCTACTGAAAGCACAGGCGACCAGAAAACAATGACAGCAACAGCAGGAACAACAGGAAGTGGCGGCAGCAGCGGCAGCGGTATCACTGGTCAAGACCTAAAAGAATTGAGTTCCTCATTTAAGGAAATGCTACAATCCATTAAAACTCTCGTAGAGGAATTGAGGATCACGATGGCCGATTCCAAAAAATCAGGTACAATGCATAATATCGAAGAGACATTCAGAGAGGCTACAGACACATATAGAACGGTCAAGCAAGAATTAGAAAAAGAGGGCAAATAGCTCTAGCATCCTGGATGTTTTTATTTTTGTGGATGTGCGAACATGTGCGTGAATAGATATGTGCGTGTGTGCGCGTGTGTGTGCACGTGTATATGTGAGAAGTTGTGTATATTCATACATATGCTCTTCTATCTACACAAATGGTTCGGTAAAGGAAATAATGATCTTTGCTACCTCTGGCCTCATTAGGTGCTCAGCGGGCATCTCACCTGAGTTCACCATGTTCCTCATCTTGGTTCCGCTGAGCTCTTCTCTAACCTCCGGTCCATGAGGGCAATTCCTTTCATTGGCATAGGTGAGACATCTTTTGCAATAATAAAACGCAGGAAAGAATAACGGCTCTATTTCAAGGTCAGGATACTCCTTGAATATCTCATGAGCAGCGAAGGGATGATAATAGTTGCCTACTCCGGCATGATCTCTGCCAACGATAAAGTGGGAGCAGCCAAAATTCTTTCTCATTATGGCATGGTGAATTGCTTCTTTGGGGCCTGCATATTGCATGTCTGTATGGAGCGTAACGAATATCCTCCTGTCTTTTGGGTAATAATTGTCTATCAGCGCAACATAGGCAGAAAGGATCACTTCATCTTTAAAGTCACCGTGCTTTTTCTTACCAATAAGTGGATTGATGAAAAGTCCATCATAAAGGTTCAGTGCTGCTTTTTGCAGCATTTCATGCGCGACATGAGGTACGTTCCTTGTCTGGAAGCCAACTATCGATTTCCACCTTTTGCGCGATATCTCTTCCCTTGTTTGGACCGGGGTCATCCTATACTTGCGCAGCGGTGATTGTTCTATTCTTTTGAACACATCCACCCTGCCGCTTATCAGCTTGTCTTTCATGTTCAGCATCTTTTCGACGCCGGGATGCTTGATATCATCAGTTTGATAGATTGACTTTGCGCATGCAATCTTGTCAAAAGAATAAATTTCCTCAACATTCAGTATCGCAAATTTTTCATTGTCATCTGTTGCAAGCGCCACCTGTCCAGCATCTTTCATCTTGCGCGCTTTTAGATCGTCACTGTCAAGTGTTATTGGAACCGTCCATGCAAGCCCATTTTTTAACCGGCCGGTGTTGACAATGCTCTCAAAATCCTGCCGGCTGACAAACCCTTCAAGGGGACTAAAGATACCATCTGCGATATTTTCAATATCGTTTCGGAGCTCATTGCTTACTTGCACGGTAAATATGTCGTCGCCTATATTTTTTTTATCAGACACAACAAATCTGTTTATGAGCCTGCCGCCGTGGGGCAATGGAATAGATCCACTAGACATGTTTCATCACTCGCTCACTCTCACTCGCACTCATACACAAGAACATAGACAAACATACACTCTCGCGTGCCCGTAGCTAATGTTTCTTTTTCGAAGGGTCAAAGTGGAGGCCGCACTCTTTTTGTGCAGCATTTTCCCACCACCATCTTCCTGCTCGGGGGTCCTCGCCTTGCATGACTGCTCTTGTGCATGGCTCGCAGCCAATACTGGGAAATCCTGCATCGTGAAGCTTGTTGTATGGAACATTGTTTTTGTGGATGTAGTCCCATACCATGGCTGAGGTCCAGTCTGCAAGTGGGTTGACCTTAAGTATACCTCCATGAGCGCCATCTATCTCGATCTTTTTGGTTGTTGCCCTTGTTACAACTTGGTCACGCCGAAGCCCGGTGATCCAGCCATCAAGGGTGGAAAGAGCGCGGTTGAGCGGGTGCACCTTTCTTATTTCGCAGCACAGCTTGCGGTTCTCTACGCTTTCATACATGAGGTTCATGCCTCTTGCTCTGACCATATCTTCGACTTCTTTCTGATCAGGGAAGTAAACTTCAATTGGAATTCCGTATCTTGCTCTAATTTCATCCATTACGTCATAAGTTTCTTGGTTGAGCCGCCCGGTATCGAGGGTAAAGACTTTGGCCTGGTTCTTGTCTATCTTAGCCATCATATCTATAATGACAACATCCTCTGCACCGAAACTTGATGCAAGGGCAATTTTCGTCCCAAAAGTGTCAAGGGTCCACTCCAATATTTCTTGCGCCGTTTTGTTATCAAAATCATCAGCTAGCTTTTCAATCTGCATAGATGTCAGCGGCTTCTGTGAACTCATACGTGCAGAAATTGAGTCCACGACTCCTTATAATACTTCTTGTTCGTCTTGAGTGGCGACAATTCTTTTTTCTCCCAAACGTGGAACTAAAGGCACTATAGTGGTATTTGTTTATTAACAAGTCTTTTTTATATATATATTGCATAAATCAGCCGATTGCTATATTGATTGCTAGGAGAGAGATCATGTTTGTCTGATAATTTTTGGGAACATATCAATCTATATCGGAAACTTGGCTTTGATCCCCTCCGATGGATCTCGCCATGCTCAAACGAATTGGACACTCACATTATAAAACGCGCTCTGGCGGACGTGAAGCATACAAGCATTAAGGTATCTCCTTTCTGGTTCGACTCATTCTATCACATAGACGGAAAGATTCCTGACCTGACAAGGCGTGTATATGGCCTTGCCGATACTGCTGTGGATAAGCAAGTCGAACTAAAACGGGCACTTGCAGTATTCCGCATCCATACTGAAGCAGGAGAAAACGCCCCATTGTTATCAGAAACATTACAGAAGTTTTTCAAAGCATTCAGTGTGAAGGTGTCAGTATCGAATCTATCTGCAGTCTTGACAGAGCACAAGGACGCGCAGTTTGGAATGTTTGATTATATCCATCTCCACCGTGGCGACAAGATAGGATATATGCCAGCAGTAACTTCAGTAACACAGATCACTGACGTCACACAGGCACCAGATGCTGAAATACACAGCAACATATCAATGACCTCTTCCATTGACCTTCTAAATCTGCTTGGCTGTGGCATGCCATCGTCATTTAAGATATTCCCGATTTATGATGCACCATCAGAAGAAATGCTTGATAGAATAAGATCTAACCTTGATGCATTCACTTCACGGTACAACCTTGCGATGGAAGATTATAGCTCACTCAAGGTAGGTAAACTGTTCTATGGCACAAGCACTATGGCAAACACTACAAAAGATCTTCCTACCAAATATGACCAAATCGAAGAAGGCATGGAAATCATAATCACTAACAAGTTTGGCGGTCTTCCCGCAGTGAGCCTTTACACGCTTGCCCGCATGGAGTCTGAAAACATCACCAAGTATGAACACAATAACATCTCATTTGCCAACATTACTCAAGCAAAGGATGATGCAATAAAGAATCTTGCCGAACCGCACTTTGCTTTAGGCAAGATAATTGCAAAATATTGCCCAGACTTTGAAGCTACCTTTGACAGACAAGTACACATTACTGCAGTCTACCCTGTCGGGGCGCGCGGAGTATTTGCACTCGGTGCTCTTGCAGAGATTGCAAATGCACATCTGATGGTAGATGCTCTTCCAATTAGAAATGAAGAGATCGCCAAGTTTGCTACTAAGGAGTTTCTTGTCGAAAATGCAACAGCGTCAATAAATGGCTGCCATCTGATAGTGGCAACAAAGGATGTCGCAGACCTAGTCATGGAGGACTTGAAGAAACACAATTTTGTCCCTGAGAGGATAGGACATGTAGCAAAGAAGGGCTCCGCCTCAGTAGAATTTGCTACCGATGTTAATCAATTTGTGGCTTCAAAGGCTAAGCTAGCACGGATGATAGAAAGCGGCAGGCAGCAACAACAGCAGGAGCAGCAGCCACCTTCTGAGCCTGTTGGACCGGCACCGTCATAAAAAATATTTTAGTAACAAATCTATGTGTCTATATGTGCGTAGAATATTATGATCAGGTATAGTAAATTAATAACACAGACGCGCATGGGATCAATAATAGCCCAATCCAAAAGTGTCGGGAAAACTGCCGCATAATTATTTTTCTACTACTTCCTCGTCCTTCTCCTCTTCACGCCCCCCATCGTATTACAGTAGTGATAAAGTATATACTAAATTCAAGGTATAGCGACAAGCACCCATGCAAGACCCAAGTTGTGTGTTTTGTAAGATTGTTGCTGGCAAAATCCCTGCAAAAGTTATAATGGAAAATGAAAAGGCGATGGCACTGTTGGATGCCTTCCCATTGGCCGCAGGCCATACTCTTGTCCTACCAAAGTTGCATTATGCTAAGA